>CAJLWO010000023.1 GCA_905210435.1 uncultured Bacteroidales bacterium | reverse complement strand
TAAAATACACATCTTTTGGATATTTTAGGTCGATCTTAAATGAAAGAGCCGTGTCCGCCCGGTGAAAGACTCCGTTTAAAATTTGCACAACTCGCCGATAATGACTATATTGCAGGACTAATACCACCCTGCGATGACCGACCATGAAATTATCGACGGACTTATCAACCGCGACAACCGTATAACCCGGCAACTGTTCTTTGTAACAGCCCGTCCGCTGCTCACCGCCATAATGCGACGCATATTTGATGCCGCCCACGACTACGACGAGATTGTCAACGAACTTTACACCTATCTCATAGGCAACGACTGCGCCAAGCTGCGTATGTTCTCTTTCGAATGCTCCTTCATGACATGGCTCAAGGTCGTCGCCACACGCTACTTCCTCCGCTACCATAAGAACATCGTGGAGGACATCTCCGCCGAGCCCGACATTCCGCCGCCCGACGCCTCTTCCGAAACGCCTGCCGATACCGCCGACGCCCGCATGGACATAGCCACATTGCTCGCCGCTGTCGACAACCCGCGCTACCGCATGGTCATACGCCGTCTCCTCCTCGACGAGACTCCCCCGGCGACGCTCGCCATCGAGATGGGTGTCACAATTGACAATCTATACAACATTAAACGCCGCGCAATGGCCTCTCTCACAAGCATTGCGCTCAAACTCGCCTACAAATGAAGAGTAAACAATACCCGCACGTCTCCGACGAGATGATTGCCAGATATATCGACGGAACGGCCTCCAGAGAGGATGTCGCCCTTATCCTGTCGCGCATTCCCCACGACGACGAACTCGCCGAAATGCTGGAAATCCTCACCGCCCCAGACATCGTGTCAGAGAAGCGACCTTTCCACCTCAGATTCCTGCCACTGACCCGGCTTGCCGCCGCCAACGACAAGAACAGCTGCAGCTGGGACTGCGAAATCCATATCCTCAAGAAACGCGGCGCGCAGTTCGACTCATGGTCGCTCCTGCAGGTCGCCAAAGTCAACAACTGGCTCCGCTCCGCCGGCACCCCGCTGCACAACGTCGGCCGTGTGCTCGAATCGCAGGGCCTCGCCGTGAACCGTAAGTACAATGCCACAGTCACCGACCTCGACAACGCCATACGCAGCGGTGCCGATGTCATAGCCGTAATCGACCGGAATATCACCGCCGGCGGTTCCCCGGCCTCCATCCCGGCTTACCACGCTGTCATTGTAAAGGGTATCGGTTCGACCCCGACCGTCACATACCATGATCCCGCCGACTACATTGACGTGACCGTAAGCCGTGACAAATTCGCCGAAGCATGGGCACCGTCACGCAACTACATGGTGACGGCTGCCGTAGGCGATGCCTACGACCCGCACCCCATCAAGGTTGACGATGTCCGCCTCCCCGCCGACCTCGAGGAACTCGTCGAAGCCATCGCCGAAAACGCACACGACGTCTGGGCACGCGAACGCATCGACGAGGGATGGCGCTTCGGTCCCGAACGCAACGACAGGGAAAAGACCCACCCCGACCTCGTAGAATATTGCAGACTGCCCGAGGGCGAAAAAGAATACGACCGCATCATGGCCATGAACACGTTGCGTCTTATCCAGTCGATGGGATTTGAAATCACCGACTTCCGCGACGGCTGCGAATGCCCCGACTGCGGCAACTTCAACAACCCCGACTACAGTTTCTGTCCCCGCTGCGGCAAAAAATTGAAATGACCGTCAAATATATAGCACACCATCATGTAGGGCTGCACCCCGGTGCAGCCGCAAATAAATGACTCCGCAAAAAAATTTAACCTTACTGATAGGATTTGCCCGAGCCGGTGCATCCCTACAATACATGCATCAATCCACTAACGAATAAATCACCATCATGGAAAAGAAAGAATACACAGCGTTCATCAGCTACTCCCACGACGACACTTACCAGGCCGACACCCTCCAGAAAAAGCTCGAGCATTTCTATATCCCCGTCGCACTGCGCGAAGCCAATCCCGACATCCCCGCCACCGTACGCCCCATATTCAAGGACGATACCGACCTGACCCCGGGCACTCTCTCCGACCGCATCTGCAATGCCCTCGACAACTCCGCCTACCTCATCGTGATATGCAGCATGCACTCTGCGCAGTCCGAATGGGTCAACAAAGAGATAGAGCATTTTATCCGCGCCGGCCGCAGTTCCCGCATTATCCCTGTTGTTGTCGGCGACATGTCCGACGGCAGCGCCATCGACCGCTATATGCCCGAGGCATTGCGTGCGCTTAAAGGCGACGACCAGCTACTGTGGATTGACCTCCGCGCCGAAGGCATTGACCGTACCGTAGTCAAGATAATCGCCGTGATTTTAAATGTAAGTTTCGACTCCCTATGGCAGCGTCACACCAAGGAGCGCCGACGCCGCTTGCGCCGACGCGTGTGCCTCTGCTCCGCTTTAGCAGTGATTGCCGCCGGCATTACCCTCTTTGGCGTGACGCAATGCTCGCGGCTCAAGCGCAATGAATTTACTGCCACGCAGAATGATACCGCCACTCAGGCACAGAAACTGACAGCCGGCGGCAACCCCATCGAAGCCCTCCGGCTTCTGACTGCCGACGATGGCCGCCTGCTCGAACCCTACAACGGCAACATCGACCATGCCCTGCGCGATGCCCTGACCCGGTATTATACTCCCGGCTGGGTATGTGTCGCCACCGGCACGATGCCTCTTCACCTGCCCTATCCCGACGGCTTCGACATCACAGCCGACAATATCCTTTGCTTCTCCGACAGCTCCTACGTCACCCATGAGGCCAACACGCTCACAATAGGCTCATACTCAGGCACGTCAGACCCTGTCACCATAACCCGCGCAGAAACCGAGACAATAGCCGATGCCGAAATCACGCCCGACGGCACCCTCCTCGCCTACCGCTACTACACCGGCGACAGCACATCGACTATCGCTGTCATCGACACACGCTCGCTTGAAACCATCTACAAGGTCGACACCCCCGCCTCTTCCATGTCGGTAAGCTACGGTCTCGCCCCCGACGGTTCGCGTCTGCTGACCGCTATCGATGGTGTCCTCGAAGTGACCGACATCGCTACCGGAGAAACACTCCACAATGTATCGCGTAAAGAGGGTGAGGATACAGCTGTATGGATCAGCGTTCTTTCCGACAGTCTCGCCGAACTCCGCACACTCAGTGACACAGTCATCTACGACTATGTGGCCGGCAAGCCTATGATAATCCATACCTCCGCATTGCCCTCGGTCTACGCCCTCTCCGACCCCGATAACAAAGAGATTACCATCGTCGATGCCGAAGGCAATTCCAAAACGTTCCGCTACAACGGACCCGAAAAAGGCTCCTTCAATCTGCCCGTTGTATACGCCATAAGCGCCGACGGCGACAAATTCGCAACCTTGACCCCTGACGACAGGATAGAAATCCGAACCATCGCCAACAACCTCCTCATCAACACCCTCGAAAAGCCCTACGAATATCTGCCAATGATTGCATTCAACGACGACGGCACCCGCATCACCGTAGTCGGCAATGATATTGTAAGCGTCTTTGACATCCTTTCCGGCAAAGAAATCACGCATACCGACATCAACGAAGGTTACGTTTTCGACATCACCCCCGATGGCTCGACACTGTATATGACCGATGGAAACGGAAAATTTTTCACCCGCTCGATGACAGATAACGCCGTGACCGAACTTGATTTGGGCGAGCGGGAGATATACCCCAACTACGACGGTTCGCTATACGCCGCCGTAAGTCCCGACGACACCTCTCTGCTCGAGATATGGGTTCCCGGCGACGGCAAACCGTCAAAGACGATAAAGCTCAATGACGAACTCCTCTCAATCTACTCCCTCTCATTCTCCCCGGACAACGAATACATCGCAATCCTTCACACCAACCCCGACCCCGACCCGGCATCCTCGTTCTTCTACATCGTTTCCGTAATCTCCCTTACCGACGGCGTCACCGTAGCCAAATACCGCAATCCCCGCTTCGACATCGACAGCTTCATAACCTTCACAAAATACAATCTCGTGTCAGCCAACCGCATCTCTCCGGCCCGCACTTCCCTCACCTTCGACCTCTGGCGCGACTACTCCTGGGTCAAATCCATCGCCCTCTCAATCATCACCGACCCCGACAAATAAATGATTGCAACACAATGCTGTTTTACTTACGCCATCGCTCCACCCACGCTCCATAAATAAACAGCATTTGAGATTGAAGTATCGAACAAAAAGAAAGAGTCCGGAGTAATACCGGACTCTTTCTTATTCCTGATACGTCAAACTCGCGTTATCCTATAATCGGTAACGGCAGTTTCCGTGCTTGATTTAAATTGATGTATTTCGTTTATTTCACCTTGGCTTCAAGGTCAGCACCTGCTTTGAACTTCACTGCCTTGCGGGCGGGAATTTCAATTTTTTCCTTTGTGCGGGGATTGATACCGGTGCGCGCATCCTTTTCCTGTACCGAGAATGTGCCGAAACCAAGAAGTGCTACTTTATCATTAGCGGCAAGTGCGCCGGCAATAGCGTCAAGTGTGGCATCAAGTGCGTTTTTGGCATCAACTTTAGTAAGGTTAGCTTTTTCCGCGATTGCGTTGATTAACTCTGTTTTGTTCATAATGAGGTTATAATTAAATAAGTTTATGGTATTATCTTCGCAAATATAAAGTTAAATTTTGAATTATCAACGTTTTTGGCATATTATTTCACCCTTTTTACATAAAAAATCATATTTTTTCGCACTTTTCGGCATTTGTAGCCTCATTTCCGTGTTTTACACCGCTTCCCGCGCCGTTTTTGGCCTATATTTCACGCTCTTTGACACTTTTTCACAAAAATACTTAACAGGTGAGCACATATCGCGTAATTTTGCTAATTTTGCACGCGTCTCGGTCTGTGCCGGCCTTACGCCCAGCTGCCGGTGACGCACTCTCAGTTTCACGAAATCAACCAACAAGAAAACGTACGGCACTATGAACATAGGTTCTTCATTCCGTTCTCTCCCCCCGGTCACTAAAAATCTGCTCATAATCAACGTGATTATATGGCTGGCGCTGCAGTTCTTCCCCGCCTCGGCCAAAACCACGTTCATGGACATCTGCGCCCTCCACTATCCGCTCTCCGACAATTTCAATCCCGCGCAGATAGTCACCTACATGTTTGTGCAGGAAAATTTCTTCCACCTGTTCTTCAACATGTTCGCCCTCTTCATGTTCGGCAATATAATCGAGCGCGTCGTCGGCCCCCGCCGGTTCCTGTTCTACTACATATCTTGCGGCATAGGCGCGGCGCTCATACAGCTCGGCGTATTCGCGTTCATGATACATAACGCCGCCGGACAGCTTCCCGAAGGCGTCACCGTCGATGCCATCGTCAACATGTCGGTTCCGGCAGGCATGGCGCCGGCCCATCCCGACGTGTTCCGCATATGGAATCTCATCAACACCGAAGTCATCGGAGCATCCGGAGCCGTCTTCGGCATCCTTCTGGCTTTCGGCTACATGTTCCCCAAGGCGCCGCTCTACCTCTTTTTCATCCCCGTCCCCATCCAGGCCCGCTGGATTGTCATCGGCTACGGCGCCCTCGAGCTGCTCCAGAGCTTCAACAACAACCCCGGCGACAACGTAGCCCACGTGGCGCACCTCGGCGGCATGGCCATCGGCTTCATCATTCTCCTCTACTGGAAAAAGAAAGGTCTTTTCAATCATGGCGGCATTTACTGATCTGCGTTACAGGCTCAAATCGCTGTCGGCGTTATGGATACTGGTGATTTTAAATATCGCCGTATTCCTCCTGCTCCGTCTTCTCGGCATCATAGCCATGATAGGAGGCTGGGACATAAATTCAGTGGTCGACGAGCTCGCGCTCCCCTCGCTGGCAGAATTTGTCGCACAGCGCCCATGGACCGTGCTCACATACATGTTCACCCACTACGCGCCGTTCCACATCCTTTTCAACATGCTCACGCTCTACTGGTTCGGCAAACTAATGCTGTGGCGATGCTCGCCGCGCCAGCTTGTATGGCTTTATATCTACGGCGGCATAGCCGGCGCACTGTTCTACCTCATAGGCGCGCAGCTCTTCGTAAGCGTCGGCGGATGGCTCCTCGGAGCGTCAGCCTCCGTAATAGCCATAGTGATTGCCACCGCCATGATGATGCCCGATTTCCGCATCTCGTTCCTCTTTATCGGAAGCGTGAAACTCAAATGGGTGGCCATAACGGCCGTACTGCTTTTCGCGCTCGGACTCGTGGGCGACAACGCCGGCGCGCATATAGCACACTTCGGCGGCATAGCCATGGGATGCGTTTTCGGTTTTCTCCTCAACAAAGGCATAGACATCACGCGTCCAGTGAACCTTCTCTATGAACGGATTGTTGATTTTTGCAGACGCGTGTTCGCCACGCGCAAGCCGCAGCGTCAGAAAGCTCGCTTCCGGTTCAGGCCAAAGAACACCGATTCCCGCACAGCATCTTCATCACAATCCGAAGCCGACGACCGACGCAATCTCGACGCCATACTCGATAAAATAAAGCATTCAGGCTACACTGCACTTACAGCCGACGAACGACGACGCCTGTTCGAGATAAGCCGGCGGGTGAAATAAATGGGTCAGCGGGCTCAGCGCCTGACATTCAAGCTCATCACCGGCCGGAATATCACCACACCCGTTGTCCGGTGACTTCTACATACTTACAATTCCAGCAAAAATGACTGACAACCACACATCCGAAAAAAAATCGCGCAACACTACGGCATACCTCGCCAAAGCCATAAAATGGTTATGGCTCGCCATGACAATCGCCGTCGCTGTCATGACCGTCATTGCTGCAAACAGCGGACTCATAAATCCCGAGAAAATGACATGGCCCTCCCTTCTCGCAATGGCGTTCCCTTTCCTCGTCATAACCGATGTGTTGCTCGGGCTTATCAACCTGTTCATAAGCAAGCATGTAGCCGTCGTTCAATGGATTGCGCTGCTGTGCTCCATACCCGCGATAGGCAACTGGTTTCCGGTACACCCTTTCGCCGGGCATCACGAAGTCAGCGACGACAGCGACATCGTCAGATTAATGAGCTACAACACATTCGGATTTGCCGACGATGAAAATTGCTATCCCGACAGCACCAACCGTACAGCCACCGCCATAATCCGGTCAGGAGCCGATATAATCTGTCTTCAGGAAGTGGGAATGCTCGTCGACATGCCGGGTAGAAGCCTAACCGACGAGCAGATTGACTCCATCAATGAGATATACCCGTATTTCGCGTCGGAAGAGGAGAAAATGGTATCAATCCTCTCCAAATACCCGCTCCGCGAGATTTCTCTCGAGCAGCCGCCGTCGCCCCATTCCGGCTGGCAGGCGGCCGAAGTGACCGTAGGGAGCGACACCATACTTGTAGTCAGCGTGCACCTCCAGTCATTCGGACTCAACGAGGAAGACAAAATCGTATACCATCATATAACCGACGGCTCCGTGTCGGGCAACATGACCGATGCCGGACTCATCATCTACCACAAACTCACCGACGCCTTCCGACTGCGCGCCGCCCAGGCCGACATGCTGCGCCATCAGCTCGACTCACTCGGTTACCGCAACGTAATCCTCTCGGGCGACTTCAACGACATAGCCGGCTGCTACCCGATGCGCCGTCTCCGCGGCCGCGACATGAAATCCGTATTCCGCACCACAGCCACCGGTCCGGTCATCACCTACCACAGCGACCGCTTCCTCTTCAACATCGACCACGTGCTCTATCAAGGCGACATAACCCCGATAAAATACCGCCGCGGCAACATTAAATCCTCCGACCACTACCCCCTCTACATCACCTTCCTCATAGACAGATAGCACACCACCGAAAGCGCGCCCATGCATAACCGATTGCATGGACGCGATTCAATACAGTAGGCTCAAGTTGAGCTGAGTGGGGCGGGGGCGTCTCGCCCCCGTGGTAACTTTCATTACAATAATACCACGGGGGCGAGACGCCCCCGCCCCACTCAGCCCAACTTAGACAAAAGTCGACAACTGCATAACTCAATGATGCAGGCGCTCGGTTACATCCGGTTTCAAAATCTTTTTCGATTTTTTCAATGCGTTGGTAATATCGCGCGAAAGCACATTTTCACTTTTTGCTATCACCTCGCCCTCCTTCATTGCCGACAGGTAGTCGCCACCTTCGGCAAGATAGTCGATTGTAGCCACATTATAATAACGGTCGGGGTCGAGAGGCTTGCGGTTGATGATTATTTCGGTGCATTCGCCCGTCTCCGGATTGTATGTCACATCGGCATTGCCGCTGATACCGTTCATCGGACGTTTTCCCATCTGTGCCAGCACCTTTGCAAGTGCGTCACCCTTTATTTTCACCACCTCTATCGTGTTCTCAAACGGGAGCACCATCATCACATGCCCCTCCGAAATCGTACCCTGCGGCAACGTGTTTCTTATTCCGCCGTTATTGAGTATGGCCAGATCCACAGGGCTGCCGGCAAGCTTCTTTCCGCGTTCGAGCACCAGGTCGGAGAAAATATTTATTATGGACTGCTTGTCAAGAGGCGCCGACGCCTTGGCCAGCTTTATCGACATCAGCGAGTCCACCTTATGGCGATACGGAGCGAGCACTGCCAGCAGTTCCTCATCCACCTTGCCGTCAAGACGGCTGTCGACCGGTATCACCGACGACGATATTGCCTTGTCATCCAGGTCTATGTCAATCTTGCCTATCGACGTACCCATCGACGCGAGCTGCGCCACCACCACATCTTTGCCGTCGGCGTTCTTTATCACTGTCGGCAACGACTTGGGGTCGGCGGGATTGAGCGGCGTATGCGAGTGTCCGCCTATTATCAGGTCTATGTCCTTTGACACAGCGGCAAGTATGGAGTCGTTGGCACGCGCATTGTCAGCATATCCGATATGCGTCAGCGCCACCACCACATCAGCCTTTTCATTGTGCCGCAGCGCCCATGCCGTATGCTCGGCGGCTTCATATACATCCATATAATCGATTCCCTTGACATTTCGGTCGGAAATCATACCCTTGGGGTCAAGATTGAGAGCCATGACACCTATCTTCTTGCCGTCATATTCCTTCACCACATACGGCACGACAAGCCCGGCCAGCGGAGACTCATCGACATCGTAGTTGGTTGAAATCCACGTGGCATTGTCATTGCGCAGCAGTCCGGCAAGTTCCTCGGCCCCGTTGTCAAACTCATGGTTGCCGAGCGTGGCCAGGTCATATTCGAGCGCGTTCATCACCTTATGCTCCACTTCGCCGCGATACAGGTTGAAATACAGCGTACCCTGCACCACATCCCCCGCATCGACAAGCAGTACATTCTTTTCCGCGCCTCTCACGCTGTCAATCACGGCCTTGCGACGCATCACCCCGCCCAGGTCGTGGCTTCCGGGATCAATCTGCGAGTGCGTGTCGTTGGTATGGAGTATCACCAGGTGCTCGGCCGACACGCTGAATGCCGCAGCAGCGACCACAGCGGGGAGCAATATCGTTTTTCTTATCATACGTTTCATAACATCATTGGATTTTTAAGGTAAGTGTATTTAATATCGGCAAATTTACATAATTCAAGTCTAAATAACAATCGGTCACGACACACTGCATTTTTTAAATTATGTTAATTACAGAACAGCCATATCGTCCGTAATACTAACAATTTCATGACATTAAATGATTTTACAAATTAAAAAATCAATTATATTCAAAAAAATCGCCTGAAAATATTGTACAATCAAGAAAAAGGTTGTATCTTTGCAACCGCAAAGCCACCAAGGCATGGCTCCTTAGCTCAACTGAATAGAGCATCTGACTACGGATCAGAAGGTTACAGGTTTGAATCCTGTAGGAGTCACAAATCACGATTATTGCCTATTTTAATACCTTGGCTCCTTAGCTCAACTGAATAGAGCATCTGACTACGGATCAGAAGGTTACAGGTTTGAATCCTGTAGGAGTCACCAAAGCGGTTGCCTGATTAAAAGGCGACCGCTTCTTTTTTGTATACTCCCGCATACAATCCCGCGAACTTTACACACTCCCTGATGTTTATAATTGTAACAAAACGCATTACTCTCCGCCTACATTGAGGCAATGCATTAATTTTTGTTTATTGACTATTTATTTAAAACGCACGTATTATTAAAACGCACGTACTATGAAAAGATTATACATATTATTCGCTTTCGTAGCAATGGCCGTCATGAATATCGCGGCGCAATCCGACTTCGATTACTACATTGACCTCAATGAGTCTAACGAGAAAATATACTTCAAGTATGTCGACGGAAAATATGAGGCGGAAGTCGGAAAAATCAGCAGCGACTTCAAGATATACAGTTCGGAATACACTCCGGGAGCAGAAAACCAGGACAAATATATATTTGGAGGAGCCGAAGGGCAAGGGGGCATAATACCTGACTCCGAAAAACAGTTGAGCAACCCCGGCTCAAACCTAAGCATCGAAGGCGGTGGCATACTCTACAATGCGACTTTAATTTTCGACCCTGTGGCAATGACACTGAAAATCGAAGGCGGCTCTCCCATCCCCACCAAGCCCGGACTCGAGCTCAACATCGTTTCCTCGGTCGGCACTTCGCCTGAAACCGGCGAACTGACCTTCTCTCTCGAATATTTCGGCCCCGGCACCGCTCCGATACCGACCGAATACGTCGTCACGGCATATTATACCGACTACCACGGCGACAACGCCCGACAGGAACTTACACTCTCCGACGGAACCGTCAGCACTTATTATACATCAGGTACCATGCGTGGCACATTCTATTTCACCGACCTCAAGCCGGCTGCCGTCAACTATGTTGCCCTCAAAGCGGTTGCAGATGTCAGTTCGGGGGAAGAAATATATGCTACCGGAATCGCACCCGTCAAAACTCCCGCACTCCCCATTCTTATCGGACAGATACAGGGACACCAGTGGCAGCCCGACTTCGGCATAAGCGGCACTCAGTTTACCGAGATACCCGACGGCAAGACATATTACTACGAAGTAAATCTTGTAGGCGACGGTGAGTTCAGTTTCGTCACGAAACTCGGCACAAGCTCTACCGACTGGGCCACTGTCGACCAGAATGTGCGCTACGCACCTCCCGCATCGCGCGTAGCCGCTCCCGAGAAAACATGGATGCCATACTCGACATTCGCCTCAGGTGGCACATCCAACGCCTGGTACCCTGCCAATTTCGTACCGGGCACCTACATCGTGGAATTCGACTACGCCACCAAATCAATAGCCGTTGTCAAAGGCAATATCCCCACAGGCGTCGCCGACGTAACAATCGATGACAGTCCTCGTACCGTCAACGTCTACTCCATCAGCGGCACCATGCTCCGCCACAATATTTCTCCGGCCGATGCCGTGACCGGTCTCCCGGCTGGCATATATATTGTGGGCGACAAAAAAATCGCGGTATACTGACTGATATAATTAGCTATTATTTTTATTAAAAAATTGATTATTTCTCATCGGTTATCTAACTTTGCGTCATATTTAAATTAAAATCATCTATTATGACAGCAAATCGTAAATACCGTTTCGAGACAATACAGCTCCACGCCGGACAGGAAACTCCCGATCCCGCCACCGACGCCCGCGCCGTACCTATATATCAGACTACCTCCTACGTATTCAGCAGTTCGCAGAACGCCGCCGACCGCTTCGCGCTCAAAGAGCCGGGCAACATCTACGGGCGCCTCGGCAACCCCACCGAAGACGTCTTCGAACGCCGCGTGGCCGCACTCGAAGGGGGTGTGGCAGCACTTGCCGTGGCTTCGGGCGCTGCAGCCGTCACCTACGCGCTGCAGAATATCCTTCTGCCCGGCACGCATATCGTGGCAGCCGACAATCTCTACGGCGGCTCCTTCAACCTCATCACCCATACCCTCCACGCTCAGGGCGTAAAGAACACTATCGTAAATTTCCGCGACCTGCAGGCTCTTGAGGCTGCGATCACACCCGACACCCGCTGCCTCTACGCCGAGACTTTCGGCAACCCCAACTCCGAAGTGCTCGACATTGACGCAGTAGCCGAGGTGGCCCACCGACACAATATTCCGCTGATTATCGACAATACGTTCGGCACACCCTACCTCATGCGTCCTATCGAGCACGGCGCCGACATCGTAGTGCACTCGGCCACCAAATTCATCGGCGGACACGGCACAAGCCTAGGAGGCATAATCGTCGACTCCGGCAACTTCGACTGGAAAGCCAACGCCGACAAATTCCCCACCATCGCCGCGCCCGACCCAAGCTACCACGGTGCCGTATTCGCCGACGTGGCAGGCCGCTCGGCATTCGTCGACCGTATCCGCTGCGTCATCCTGCGCGACACCGGGGCAGCAATATCCCCTTTCAACGCATTCATCCTGCTTCAGGGGCTCGAAACTCTCTCGCTGCGCGTCGAGCGTCACGTCTACAACGCCCTCCGTGTGGTCGACTTCCTCAAAAACCATCCCAAGGTACGCAAAGTCAACCACCCCTCGCTCCCCGACCACCCCGACCACGACCTCTACCTCAAGCTCTATCCCAACGGTGCAGGCTCTATCTTCACATTTGAAATCGATGGCGACGTAGAGTCCACATGGCGCTTTATCGACTCGCTCGAAATATTCTCGCTCCTCGCCAACGTGGCCGACGTCAAGAGCCTCGTGATACATCCCTACACCACCACCCACTCGCAGATGACTCCCGAAGAGCTCGCACAGCAGCACATCACCCCCACTACCGTGCGCCTGAGCATCGGCACCGAGCACGTCGACGACCTCATCGACGATCTCGCGCAGGCTCTCGAAAAAGTATAATACTAATATACTGTATCCTATGGCACGCATATACGACGATATGACCCAGCTCATCGGCAACACGCCGCTCGTTGAGCTCAAACGCATAGAAAAAATCGAAAACATCAAGGCGAGACTACTCGCCAAGGTGGAATATTTCAACCCCGGCGGTTCGGTAAAAGACCGCGTCGGCTTCGCCATGATTGAAGCGGCCGAACGTGCCGGCGACCTCCTCCCCGGCGGACTTATCGTCGAGCCTACCTCGGGCAACACCGGCATCGGCCTCGCCTGGGTGGCCGCAATCAAAGGCTACCGTATCATCCTCACCATGCCCGACACCATGAGCATCGAGCGCCGCAAACTGCTCCGTGCACTCGGTGCCGAAATAGTGCTCACGCCGGGCGCGCAGGGCATGGCGGGTGCCATAGCCAAGGCCGAGGAAATCAGGAACTCCACACCCGGAGCCTACATCCCATCGCAGTTCGACAACCCTGCAAATCCTGAAGCCCACCGCAACTCCACGGCCGAGGAAATATGGTTTGACACCGACGGCAAAGTCGACATATTCGTTTCGGCGGTAGGCACCGGAGGCACGCTCAGCGGCACGTCGGAAGGTCTCAAAGCCCACAATCCCGCCATCCGCACCATAGGCGTGGAGCCTGCCGGCTCGGCCGTATTGTCGGGCAAACCGGCCGGACCGCATAAAATACAGGGCATCGGCGCCGGATTTGTCCCCGGCAACTTCCACCGCGACGCTGTCGACGAAATCGTCACCGTCACCGACTCTCAGGCATTCGACACCGCACGCCTCGCCTCACGCGAAGGTCTGCTCGTAGGCATCTCCTCAGGCGCCGCGCTCTACGCCGCGATAGAAGTGGCGCGACGCCCCGAAAATGAAGGGAAAACAATCGTTGTCATTCTCCCCGACACCGGCGAACGCTATCTTTCAACACCCCTCTACGACTTCGACTGAACAAATGGATAACTCATCACTCACTGAAATTAAAGACAGGATAATCGGCGGGGGCGCAATCACCTCCGCCGAATCCTATTCACTGCTTGACGCCGACTTCGACGCTCTTTGCGCTGCCGCCGCCGACATCACGGCCGCCCTGTGCTCCGACGAATTCGACTCCTGCTCCATAATCAACGCCCGCTCGGGGCGCTGTCCCGAAAACTGTAAATGGTGCGCGCAATCGGCACACTGGATCACAGGTTGCGACACCTACCCCATCATACCCGAAGAGGATTGCATGACCCTCGCCCGCTACAACGCGGCAAAAGGCATACGCCGCTTCTCGCTCGTCACGAGCGGCAAGGCGGCCAAAGGAAAATCGCTCGACGCCATCTGCTCAATGCTCCGCCGTGTCACCGACGAGACCCCCATGCTCACATGCGCGTCGCTCGGGCTGCTCGACCTCGACGACCTCCGCAAAGTGCGTCAGGCAGGCGCAGTCCGCTATCACTGCAACCTCGAGACGGCTCCGTCATTCTTCCCCTCACTATGCACCACCCACACCCACGGGGACAAAATAGCCACTATACGCGCAGCCCGTGAGGCCGGACTCGAAATATGCTCGGGAGGTATAATAGGCATGGGCGAGACACCGCGCCAGCGTGTGGAATTCGCGCTCGCGCTACGCGACATCGGGCCGGTATCGATTCCGATTAACATACTCATCCCCATCCCGGGCACCCCGCTGGCCGATACTCCACCCCTCACCGAGCAGGAAATCCTGACCACCGTCGCGATATTCCGCTTCGTCCACCCTACAATCCATCTCCGCTTCGCCGGAGGCCGTCAGAAACTCTCCCCCAAGGCCCAGCTGCGCGCCATGAAAATAGGCATCAACGGAGGCATCGTAGGCGACATGCTCACCACCCTCGGATCCACTATCGACAACGACAAAGACCTCATAGCCAAAGCCGGCTACAAATTCTGACCAAAAGAAGCCACCGGAGTGCTCGGAGTGCTCCGAGTTCTCCGAATCCTCTGAGCACTCCGTCACCACTCCCGCCCGGCTACAGCCGCTTGCGGCTGATATACTCCCTGAATCTCCCGCGGTAGCTCTCGCTCACGGGAAGCTCCTCCGAAGCAATCCTCACACGGTTGTGACCCACCTCCTCTATAGCGTCGAGATTGATGATATACGACCGATGTATGCGCATGAACCGCTCCGCAGGCAGTGTCTCCTCGAGCGTGCGCAGACTCATAAGCGTCGTCACCGGCCGCGGTGACGACGCTAAATATATCTGTACGTACTCCGCCAGACCCTTTATCACACTTATGTCGCCTAACATTATACGCCGGGTCGACCCTGACTCTTTCACATAAATCGCCTCGTCGCGCCGCGCATCGCTGCCGAGCCTGCGCCGGGCTCTCTCCACCGATGCCGCGAACTCATCGTAGCTGAACGGCTTTGTCAGATAGTCGACCGCCTCGACCTTAAACCCCTCTATGGCATATTCCGAATACGCCGTAGTGAATATGACGAGCGGCCTTGCAGGCGTAAGCTGGCGCGCAAGCTCCATCCCTGACATGTCGGGCATGTTGATGTCAAGAAACATAAGGTCTATGTCATCATGCCGGTCAAGAGCGGCGAAAGCCTCGTTGGCGTCATAACATGTCTCCACCACCTCTATCCCCGGCATACGCTCTATATACTTGCTCAGCTGCAGCAACGCAAGAGGCTCGTCGTCCACCGCTATGCATCTCAGTGTCTCCATATCCGTCATCCCTCCCTATTGGCCGGTTTGTTTTTCGTCACCGCGCTGCCTCGGCCTACGGGTATCGTAAGCCGCGTCACGAACGTATCGCCGCGATTGTCGATTTCAAGCGTATATCCCTCGCGGTAAAGCAATCCGAGCCTGCGCCGCAGATTTTCAAGCCCTATGCCGTGATGGCTGTCGCCCCGGCTTTTGGCATGATTGCTGTTGACCGAGCGGAATGTCACCGTGTCACCATCCTCACTCAGCGATATTTCTATATTCGAAGGCTCGCGGTAGCTCACACCGTGCTTGAAGATATTCTCCACAAACGGGATAAACAGCAGCGGCGGCAGCTTTATATCCTCGCCGCCACGCGGCATCGACACCGTAATCTTCACATTATCGGTCAGCCTTATCCTCATCAGCTCGATGTAATTGCATAGGAAATCGACCTCCTGCTTCAGCGTCACCTCATCCTTGTCAATCTCATAAAGCACATACCGCATCAGTTTCGACAGCTCTATCACCACATCGCGCGCCCGGTCGGCATCAATATCGATCAGCGCATGGATATTGTTGAGCGTATTCATGAAGAAATGCGGATTTATCTGGTATTTAAGAAATTGCAGACGCGTCGACACATTCTCCGCCTCAAGGCGCGCTATGCGCCTACGGTTGCTCAGTCCCCTGAAATACAGATTTATAGCGATATTGATACTCACCGTGAACAGTGCGAACACTACATTCGTCAGCATAAACATATTGAACGGCGGACGCGGCTTCCCGCGGCTTGTGAAACGCCGCAGCTCCGTACCCGTCTCCACATCCGTCACCACAATCTCGCGCAACGACGTGTCGCCCGGCTTACGGTGCGGCTTGTGCGGCTTGTATATCGTCATTATCATGCATGCTATCGCAGCCGCCGTAAGCACCACATACAGCACCTTTGTCCGCCGCCGCATGAGCAGACGTATCAGTAGCAGGTCATGCACCCAGAACAGTATAAAGAACGGCAACAGCCCCAACCACGTCTTCACCACCTTGTTGAATTCCAACACGGCGTCCGTACCGTTAAGATACTCGTACACCTGCACAGCGAGCGGCACAAGGGCAATAATGCCCCACAGCGCGACATACACCGTCCGTTCCACCCTCTTGTAATCGGCATCCTGATTCTTTTCCATATACAATCTACGCGCACATGATTATTATTCAATTGCAAAAATAACCAACCTCCACTTCAACTCCAAATTTTTTCAGCCACCGCCCCATTTCCTTCAACCAACTGCAACAATCCACTTCGTCAATTCATAATTCTTGCTGCGCAAGCGCTAAAGCGATGACATAATTCATAATTCATAATTCACAATTCACTATTGTCAGACCCGTCCGACCCGTCCGACTGGTCTGACTTGTCCGACCGCTCCATAACTATAAAAAAAAGCAGGTGCGCCCCACTCGGAAGCGCACCCGCATATTCCTTATCCCGTCTCAATTAAAGACGTATCTCATCATCTTTCTTCAGGAAAGTGAAAACTGCCCAGGGAAGAAGCACCAGCACCACAAGAAGAATCGTGATGATACCCCAATAAATGGCGAGCAGATTGAAGAGAAGCATGAAGCCGATAATGAAGTAATTGATATTTGCGCTAAGTTTGTTATTCTTCATCGGATATGTCACGGCAGCGATAGTCAGACCGACAAGAGCCAGAAAGCCGAGAATACCGCCTGCATATTTAAACATACCGGAGATTGCGGTCACACCGTAATTCTCCTGCAGAATGAAAAGCACAAAAGCAACCACAGCAAAAGCCGCATTTACTATAAACGAGGTAGAAGGGTTAAGAAATCCCAGCATACCTTTGAGTTGTTTCACATTTTCGTTAAGCTGATTTGATTGTTCCATTTTTTTAAAATTATGATTGATTAAAAAATAAACGTTCATGCAGAAAGCCCGGCCATAAAAAAGCTGGCGGCCGTTATAAATGCAATTCCAAAGCATTAATAAAAACAAAGATATACTAATAATATCAATAAAACAAAATAATATCTCCAAAAAATTAAATTTTCTTAAAATTGTCACATTACTGCCAACTCCTCCGACACACGCCACCGGCCTTCACACAGACTGTCCCCCCGACCGTGCGCTAAACCCGAGTATTTGTCACTTTTATCGTTTTTTTAATCTACGCTGCCGGCATACTGACAAAATTATGTAACTTTGTTGCCTGAAAACCATATTAAAAATCACTTTTCAGCTATGAAACTAAAAAGCATTATCGCAGGATTTGCTCTGCTGATGACACTCAGCGCATCGGCCCAGTACGACCTCAATGCCGCCGCCGAAGAATATAAAGCGGAAGTCGAGGCCTCAATCAAGAAAATGAACGGCAACGACAAGCACAACGCCGGTCCCGAACCATTCAAGGAATTCATCGCGAAATTTTCAACCGACGAAAACTTCATGAACGAACGCATCGCCCTCGATGCCGCCGCACGCGAGAAATATGCCGACCTGCTCACCCCCGCCACCTTCACCGCAAAACTCCCCGTAATTGCCGACAACGGCGGTACCGAAGATGTCTACTACCAGATATGGGACGAAATGCAGTTCCACACCGTCCATCTCAACTGCTGCTGGGACGGCGTTCTCGAAAACAACATCATCTTCATGAAGAAAAACGGCAAATGGTATCTTGACTCCATCACCGACTGATAACCGGCATAGTAGTAGCTCGGTTTTTAACCGCTGAAAATTATAATCGCGATAAATACAAATAAAACGCAACGAAAGAGGGCAATCCGTTGGATTGCCCTCTTTCTGATATATTGCTGTTTTTATTATTCAGCTGCGGGTGCTTCGGGAGCATCAGCGGCGGGAGCAGCGGGTGCTTCGGCAGCAGAAGCGGCCGATTTGCGACTGCGACGCGTACGGGTCTTCTTGGCAGCGCCTTTATCCTTGAGCATGTTTTCGTTGTAATCAACGAGCTCGATGAAGCAGGTCTTTGCATTGTCACCGAGACGGTTGCCGGTCTTGAGGATACGGGTGTAGCCTCCGGGACGGTCGGCAATCTTCTGTGAGATTTCACGGAAAAGCTCGGTTACAGCCTCTTTATTCTGAAGATGGCTGAAAACAAGACGGCGGTTGGCGGTAGTATCCTCCTTGGCGCGGTTGATAAGCGGTTCGGCATATACACGGAGAGCTTTTGCCTTGGCAAGAGTCGTGAAAATGCGCTTGTGCATAATCAGCGAGATAGTCATGTTAGCCAAGAGAGCGGCGCGGTGAGAGTGTGTACGACCGAGATGGTTGAATTTTTTATTATGTCTCATCGTTGTTATTCTTTATCTAATTTATACTTTGAAATATCCATTCCGAACGAAAGGTTCAGATTAGCCAGGAGCTCATCAAGCTCCGTGAGCGATTTCTTACCGAAGTTACGGAATTTAAGCAGGTCGGTCTTGTTGAACACGACAAGCTCTCCAAGGGTCTCTACCTCGGCGCTCTTCAGGCAGTTGAGCGCGCGGACAGAAAGTTCCATATCCACGAGCTTCGATTTGAGAAGCTGGCGCATGTGGAGCACTTCCTCGTCAAACTCTTCGTTGCCGTCGCTTTCGGGAGCCTCGATGGTGATTTTCTCGTCAGAGAAAAGCATCAGATGATAGATAAGTATCTTTGATGCGTCCTTGAGGGCATCCTTGGGCAGGATTGAGCCATTGGTAGTGATTTCTATAATAAGTTTCTCGTAGTCAGTCTTCTGGTCGACACGGAAGTTTTCAACCGTGTACTTGACATTCTTTATCGGAGTGTAAATAGAGTCGATGGCGATGACATTGATATCATCGGTAGGAAGCTGGTTTTCCTCGGCGGGTACCCAGCCGCGGCCCTTGTTTACAGTCAGCTCTATCTGGAATGAAGCAGTAGAATCCAGGTGACAGATTACGAGGTCCGGATTGAGGACCTCAAACCCGGTCAAGGCTTTACCTATGTCTCCGGCTTTGAATTCCTCTACACCCGACACTGAGATGGTGACCTTTTCAAATTCGGTCTCCTCCACTGTCTGTTTGAGATCAACCTTCTTGAGATTAAGGATAATGTTGGTCACATCCTCCTTTACTCCGGGTATAGTATCAAACTCGTGTTTAACGCCGTCGATTTTGATTGACGAGATTGCGTATCCCTCGAGCGAGGAAAGCAATACTCGGCGAAGAGCGTTACCTACAGTGATACCATAGCCGGGTTCCAAAGGTTTGAACTCAAATTTCCCATAAAAGTTGTCTGCTTCGAGCATCAACACTTTATCGGGCTTTTGGAATGCTAATATAGCCATGGATTCAACTTATTATATATTATGATTTAGAATACAACTCGACGATCAACTGCTCCTTGATATTTTCGGGAATATCTTCGCGCGCAGGTACATGAAGGAATTTGCCGGACTTGGTAGCCTCGTCCCATTCGATCCAGGGATATTTGCTGTGGTTGAAACCGCTCAGCGTGTCGGCGATTACCTCAAGTGATTTCGACTTCTCGCGCACACCGATTACATCGCCTGGGAGCACCTGATATGAAGGAATGTTGACAACTGCGCCGTTTACCACGATGTGGCGGTGGAGCACCATCTGACGTGCTGCTGCACGAGTAGGAGCGATACCCAGACGGTAAACTACATTGTCGAGACGCGATTCAAGCAGCTGGAGAAGGATTTCACCGGTGATACCCTTCATGCGTGAAGCCTTGTCGAAAAGGTTGCGGAACTGACGTTCGAGCACGCCGTAGGTATATTTGGCTTTCTGCTTCTCACGGAGCTGAGTGCCATACTCTGAAGTCTTGCGGCGACGGTTCTGTCCATGCTGGCCGGGGGGGAAGTTGCGACGTTGAAGCACTTTGTCCTCTCCGAAAATGGGCTCGCCAAATTTACGTGCGATTTTGGTCTTCGGACCTGTATATCTTGCCATTTTATTCTGTTTTTTTCTTGACCCGAGGCAGTTGGTGTCCGCTTCGTGCAGCCGCGACTATAGAGAGGTGATAAATTATAGTCTATTCACTCGGCGGCGCTGTCTGCCACAGTCGTTGGGTTGTTAAAAGTATTCTGCTCTAAAAATTTCTCTCTGAGATTATACTCTTCTGCGTTTGGGAGGACGGCATCCGTTGTGGGGAAGCGGAGTTACATCGATGATTTCAGTAACCTCGATACCTGCTCCGTGCACTGTACGGATAGCTGATTCACGGCCGTTGCCCGGTCCTTTCACATATGCCTTAACTTTTCTCAAGCCCAGGTCGTATGCGACCTTCGCGCAATCCTGAGCAGCCATCTGAGCTGCGTAAGGAGTGTTTTTCTTCGAACCGCGGAAACCCATTTTGCCGGCCGACGACCAAGAGATGACCTGACCTTCGCTGTTGGCAAGGCACACGATAATGTTGTTGAATGATGAGTGAACGTGAAGCTGACCGGCAGCGTCAACCTTAACGTTTCTCTTTTTAGCTGCGACTGTTTTTTTTGCCATAATTTATCGTTATTTAGTAGCTTTTTTCTTATTGGCGACTGTTTTCTTACGGCCCTTGCGCGTACGGGCATTGTTCTTGGTGCTCTGGCCGCGAACAGGCAGACCGATACGGTGGCGGATACCGCGGTAGCAACCGATATCCATCAGTCGCTTGATGTTCAACTGGATTTCGCTGCGGAGGTCACCCTCTACCTTATAGTCGGCGCCTATTACTTCACGTACCTTGGCGGCCTGGGCGTCAGTCCAATCCTTAACTTTTATGTCTTTGTCCACTCCGGCTTTCTCAAGTATAGACTTGGCGGCGCTGCGGCCGATACCGAAGATGTATGTCAAGGCTATTTCACCTCTTTTATTTTGGGGGAGGTCAACTCCCACGATTCTAACTGCCATATTGATTGACTTAATGTTTTTGCAAAATTAACAAAAAATTTTGAGAAGCGGCTTATTTTCAAGCTTTCTTGTTACAGAAATTTCACACTTGAAGTCCTTTTTAGCCTTGACGCTGCTTATATTTGGGATTTTTTTTGTTGATTACATATAAGCGACCTTTGCGACGTACGATCTTGCTGTCGGGTGTGCGCTTCTTGATTGAGGCTCTTACTTTCATATTTTTGTCGATTTTTTATTATTTGTACCTGAATGCAATCCGGCCTTTTGAAAGGTCGTAAGGCGACATCTCCACCCTCACTTTGTCACCGGGCAATATCTTGATATAATGCATGCGCATCTTCCCCGATATGTGAGCTGTTATCTGATGACCATTTTCGAGCTCAACGCGAAACATTGCGTTCGACAATGATTCCACAATGGTGCCGTCCTGTTCTATTGCTGATTGTTTTGCCATATAATTGTCTAAATGAATTTATCTTTCAACACTTCCTCGATATAGTCAAACGTGGTGAGCACCTCGGTCTTGCCGCCGATAACGGCGAGCGTGTGCTCGTAATGGGCCGAAGGCTGACGGTCACGCGTGCGGCACGTCCACCCGTCCCTCTCTATGACTATATTGCGGCTTCCCATATTGACCATCGGCTCTATGCACAGACACATCCCGTCCTTTATAATCGGACCGATGCCCCGTCGCCCGTAATTGGGTATCTCGGGGTCTTCGTGCATGCGCTTGCCGATACCATGGCCGCACATCTCGCGCACAATGCTGTAGCCGCGCTTCTCGCAGTAGGTCTGGACAGCGTTCGATATGTCACCGATACGCTTGCCCGGCACGCATGCCTCAATCCCTACGTAAAGCGACTCCTTGGTCGTGCGGCACAGCGCCATCTTCTCCTCTGAGATTTCTCCCACGGCGAAAGTATAGCACTGGTCACCGTTGTAACCGTCGAGTTCCACTACAGTGTCAAGTCCGATAATATCACCTTCCCTGAGCGTATAGTTCGATGGAAAGCCGTGCACCACCGTCTCATTGACCTCGATGCAGAGCGTCCCGGGGAATCCCTGATATCCCAGACAGGCGGGTCGACCGCCATTGTCAAGGATAAACTCCCTGGCAATGGTGTCGAGCCTGTGTGTGGTAACACCGGGAGAAATCCACCTGGCCATTTCGCCAAGCGTGCGGCTCACAAGGTCACATGCCTTGCGCATCTGCTCCATCTCCTGAGGTGTCTTCAGATAAATCATCGTCAGTTTAACTTAAGGTATTTTTAATAAGCGCTACCTGTGGTACGCCCCTTAATCTTACCCTCCTTCATCAAGCCGTCGTAATGATGCATCATCAGATGTGATTCAATCTGCTGAAGCGTATCCAGAACGACACCCACCATAATCAGCAACGATGTGCCGCCGAAGAACTGGGCGAAGTTCTGCGAGATACCGAGAGTGCGCGCAAATGCCGGAAGGATAGCGACAATACCCAGGAACAATGATCCGGGAAGCGTTATTCTCGACATTATCGCATCAAGATATTCCGCGGTCTTTTTGCCCGGCTTTACTCCGGGGATGAAACCGTTGTTGCGCTTCATATCCTCGGCCATCTGCGTCGGACGCACTGTAATCGCCGTGTAGAAATAGGTGAAGGCTACGATAAGGATGAAGTAAACAAAATTATACCAGAATCCGTTGATGTCGGTAAAAGCTCCGAAGAAGCCGCCCGAGCTCTGGCCGAAACCGGCGAGAGTCAACGGTATGAACATAATGGCCTGGGCGAAGATGATAGGCATAACGCCGGCAGCATTGACCTTCAGGGGGATGTACTGACGGGCACCGCCGTATTGCTTGTTGCCCACAATACGCTTGGCATACTGCACGGGCACCTTGCGGGTTCCCTGCACAAGAAGCACAGCGCAGATTGTGACTGCAAGCAAAAGTATCACCTCGATAATGAACATTATCAAACCACCTTGCGAACCTTGCGCACCCGGCATACGGCTGATAAATTCATAGAACAACGCCTGGGGAAGACGTGCGATAATACCCACGAGAATGATGAACGAGATACCGTTGCCGATACCGCGGTCGGTTATCCTCTCCCCGAGCCACATGATAAACATTGAGCCGGCTGCAAGCACCACCGTAAGGAAGAGCACATTGAGCGTAGTCAGTGTCAGGCCGACAGTGTGCTGCAGGTTAAACAGATACGCCGGACCCTGTACGAGCAGGATAAGCACCGTAAGGTAGCGCGTATACTGATTCAGCTTCTGGCGACCGCTCTCACCTTCGCGCTGCATCTTCTGGAATGAAGGCAGCACCATGCCCAGGAGCTGGATTACAATCGATGCCGTGATATAGGGCATGATACCCAGGGCAAAGATTGATGCCTGCGAGAATGCACCTCCCGAGAACATATCGAGCAGCTGCATCAAGCCTCCCGATGTCTGCGATTGAAGCTGCACGAGGTCGTGCGGGTTGATACCCGGCAACGCCACATAACAGCCGAGACGATAGACAACGACGAGGAGGAAAGTCACCGTAAGGCGCTTGCGCAGCTCTTCAATCGTCCAGATGTTTTTAATGGTTTGAATAAATCTCATTATAATTACAATTTAACGATGGTTCCACCTGCTTCCACAATAGCCTTCTCAGCCGATGCAGAGAATGCATTGGCCTCCACGGTCAGTTTGTGGGTGAGCTTGCCGTTGCCGAGTATCTTGACAAGTGCCTTCTTGTTGATGAAGCCGGCCTTGATGAAGTCGGCCACTGTGATTTTCTCAAGGTTGCCGGCCTCAGCCATTGCCTCGAGTACATCAAGATTGATAGCCTTGTATGATACACGGTTGATATTCTTGAAACCATATTTGGGAAGACGACGCTGCAAAGGCATCTGACCGCCTTCGAAGCCAATCTTGCGGCTGTAGCCCGAACGAGATTTGGCACCCTTGTGACCGCGGGTAGATGTGCCGCCACGGCCTGAGCCCTGACCACGTCCGATTCTCTTTCCCTGTTTAGTTGACCCAACGGCCGGCTGTAAATTACTTAAATCCATAGTTCAAAATATTTTAGGCGTTGGTTACTTCTACTAAGTGATGCACTTTGTTGACCATACCGAGGATTTCGGGAGTCGCCTCCTTCACTACAATGTGGTTCATTTTCTTCAAGCCGAGAGCATCAAGTGTGCGCTTCTGTACGGCGGGACAGTTGATGCGGCTCTTTATCTGTTTGATTTTTATCTGTGCCATTGTTATTATCCTTTGAATACCTGTTCAACCGATATGCCGCGGTTCTGAGCAACAGTAGCCGGGCTTCTCATCTCGTCGAGGGCTGCGATGGTAGCTTTGACAAGGTTGTGGGGGTTCGACGAACCCTTTGACTTGGCAAGCACGTCGGTGATACCCACACTCTCAAGCACGGCACGCATTGCACCACCGGCCTTTACACCGGTACCGTGCGAAGCGGGCTTGAGGATGATGCGTGAGCCGCCGAACTTGGCAACCTGCTCGTGAGGTATGGTGCCTTTGTGCACAGGAACCTTGATAAGATTCTTCTTGGCAGCCTCCACACCCTTTGCGATGGCGGCGGTAACCTCATTGGCTTTGCCGAGGCCCCAGCCTACGATGCCGTTCTCGTTGCCTACTACAACAATCGCGGCGAAAGTGAACGTACGACCACCCTTTGTTACTTTGGTTACACGGTTAATCGCTACGAGGCGGTCTTTCAAATCAATGTCATTGGTTGATTTTACGCGGTTATTTCTTTTTGCCATGATTGTTAAAATTTAAGTCCGCCTTCGCGGGCTGCGTCAGCTAATGATTTTACACGTCCGTGGAAGAGGTAGCCGTTACGGTCGAACACCACTTCGGTGATGCCCTGGGCAAGAGCCTTCTCAGCGATGGCTTTGCCCACTTTGGCTGCGATTTCGCTCTTTGTTCCCTCCTCGATACCCTTCGATGAAGTGGCTGCGAGTGTAGTGCCGGCCAGGTCGTCGATGAGCTGAACGTAGATTTGTTTATTGCTACGGAACACCGTCATGCGCGGACGGGCTGCAGTGCCCGAAATCTTGCCGCGGATGCGGGTTTTGATTTTATTTCTTCTTTCTATCTTAGATACCATGATTCTGTCTGTTTTTATTATTTGGCACCTGCCGATTTACCTGACTTGCGGCGGATTACCTCGCCGACAAACTTGATACCTTTACCCTTGTAAGGTTCAGGCTTACGCAGTGAGCGTATCTTGGCGCATACCTGGCCGAGCAGCTGCTTGTCACCGCTCTCGAGGATGATAAGCGGGTTTTTGTTACGCTCGGTCTTGGCCTCTACCTTCACCTCAGCGGGGAGCTTGATATATATAGCGTGAGAGAAACCGAGCGACAGCTCAAGCACCTGTCCGGTGGCTGCTGCACGATAACCTACACCGACCAATTCCATTTCTTTGCGATATCCGGTCGAAACACCTACAACCATATTGTGGAGCAACGCGCGGTAAAGACCGTGCTGCGCACGGTGCTCGCGGTCATCGCTCGGACGGGTCACGACGATATGGTTATCTTCAACCTTCACTTCGAGCTCGGGGTTGACAGCCTGTTTGAGCTCACCCTTCGGGCCCTTTACGGTTACTATATTGTTATCAATCTTAACTGTGACACCTGCAGGTATCTCAATGGGAGCTTTACCTATTCTTGACATAATTTATTTCCTCCTGTAAGATTAATATACGTAACACAATACTTCACCGCCGATCTGCATCTCAGCGGCTTTCTTATTCGTCATCACACCGCGCGATGTCGACAGGATGGCTATACCCAGTCCGTTGAGCACGCGGGGCATGTCCTTGTAACCGGTGTACTGGCGAAGACCCGGACGCGATACGCGCTTGAGGCCCTTGATGGCGTTGACACGGTCTACAGGATCATATTTCAGAGCTATCTTGATAATCCCCTGAGGATTTTCCCCCTCTACAAACTTGTAGTTGAGGATATAGCCCTGTTCAAAAAGAATCTTGGTGATTTCTTTTTTCAAGTTTGAGGCAGGCACCTCCACCACGCGGTGGTTAGCCTTGATTGCATTCCTCAATCTTGTTAAGTAGTCTGCTATTGTATCTGTCATTTTATTGTTGTTTAAATTGATTGGGATTTTCCCAACAATATTTAATTAACTTCTGTCTGAAGCATTTTTATGTGGCTTATTCGCTCGCCGGTTACCAGCTTGCTTTCTTTACTCCGGGGATAAGACCTGCAGAGGCCATTTCGCGGAACTGAATACGCGAGATGCCGAACTGGCGGATGTAGCCTTTGGGACGGCCCGTGATAGAGCAACGGTTGTGCAGACGCACGCGCGAAGCGTTCTTGGGCAGAAGCTGGAGAGCCTCATAGTCGCCGGCTGCCTTGAGAGCTGCTTTCTTGGCTGCATATTTTGCCACGAGTTTCGCACGCTTTACCTCACGGGCTTTCATTGATTCTTTTGCCATAACTGCTTATTTTGCGTTTTTAAAAGGTAAACCGAATTGTTTGAGCAATGCATAGCCTTCCTCGTCGGTATTGGCCGATGTCACGAATGTGATGTTCATGCCCAGCAACTTCGAAATGTTGTCGATATTGATCTCAGGGAAGATAATCTGCTCGTTGATGCCGAGAGTATAGTTGCCGCGGCCGTCGAGCTTGCTCTCGATACCCTTGAAGTCACGGATACGGGGAAGAGCCACACGCACCAGTCTTTCAAGGAACTCGTACATTCTCTCGCGACGGAGGGTGACACGAACGCCGATAGGCATTTTCTTACGCACCTTGAAGTTAGAGATGTCCTTGCGTGAAAGCGTGGCAACGGCTTTCTGGCCGGTGATGGCGGTAAGCTCGTTGATGGCTGTCTCGATTATTTTCTTGTCCTGAGTGGCTTCGCCAAGACCCTGATTGATGACAATCTTCTCAAGGCGGGGCACTTGCATTACTGTAGTATAGTTGAACTCTTTGGTAAGAGCCGGAACGATACGCTCCTGATAATCTTTCTTAAGGGTTGCAGTACTCATTACTTAATCTCCTCTCCCGATTTTTTAGAATAACGTATTTTCTCGCCGTTGTCACCCTTCTTGTAGCCTACACGAGTGGGCTTGCCCGATTTGGGGTCTACAAGGCTGAGATTAGAAATATTGATAGGAGCTTCCATCTTGATGAGACCTCCCTGGGGATGTTTGGCATTGGGCTTAGTGCTCTTGGTCACCATATTGACACCCTCGACGAGGGCACGGTTCTTTGCAGCGTCAACTGAAAGAACACGGCCGGTCTTGGTGCGGTCATCGCCTGCGAGGACATATACGGTGTCGCCCTTCTTTATATTTACTTTGCTCATTTGTTTTACTTTCGATTAAAGCACCTCGGGTGCAAGTGAAACGATTTTCATATTAGTGGCGCGGAGCTCGCGGGCTACCGGACCGAAAATACGAGTGCCGCGGAGTTCGCCGGCATTGTTGAGCAGCACACATGCATTGTCATCGAAGCGGATATACGAACCGTCGGGACGACGCACCTCTTTTTTGGTGCGTACGACCACAGCTTTCGATACCGTACCCTTCTTAACATCTGATGAAGGTATGACGCTCTTTATCGACACTACGATGATATCGCCTACCGATGCATAACGACGTCCTGTACCACCGAGTACGTGGATACAGAGTGCCTCTTTAGCACCGCTGTTGTCGGCTACCGTCAAACGTGATTCTGTCTGTATCATGATTACTTAACTTTTTCGATTATTTCTACTAATCTCCATCTCTTTGTCTTGCTCAAGGGGCGGGTCTCCATCAAGCGTACTTTATCGCCGACGTTGCATTCGTTCTTCTCGTCGTGAGCGTGATACTTCTTCGACTTGTTCACGAACTTACCGTAAATGGGATGTTTCTCTTTCCATTTGATAGTCACCGTGATTGTCTTATCACCTTTATTTGACGATACTACCCCAATGCGCTCTTTTCTAAGATTTCTTTCCATATCTCTTTGGGGAATTATTTGTTATTAAGCTCACGCTGACGCAACTCGGTCTTCACGCGTGCAATCATTTTTCTGTCATGTGTAATCTGTGCCGGGCTGTCAAGCGGAGATACAGCATGGTTGGCCTTCATCTGAAGGTATTCCTTTTCCATCTGGGCCAGACGCTCCTTGAGGTCGGCGGTGGTCATTTCCTTTATCTCTTCCTTTTTCATTGCTTATTACACATTTTGAGTTGGGTCATAGTCGCGACGTACGACAAATTTAGTGGTGACGGGAAGCTTCTGGGCGGCGAGGCGCAATGCTTCTTTCGCTATGTCATAGCTTACACCCTCCACCTCGATAAGCATACGGCCGGGAGTAACGGGTGCCACGAAGCCTTCGGGCGAACCTTTACCTTTACCCATACGTACCTCGGCAGGCTTCTTAGTGATAGGCTTGTCCGGGAATATACGGATCCAGATTTGTCCTTGACGTTGCATATAACGGGTCACAGCGATACGCGCAGCCTCTATCTGTCGACCGGTAATCCATTTTGATTCCAAAGTCTTGATACCGAAAGAGCCGAACGCCAACTGATTGCCGCGCTGGGCTTCACCCTTCATGCGGCCTTTCTGTTGTCTGCGGAACTTGGTTTTCTTAGGTTGTAACATTGTTGTTTGTTTCAATTAATGGTTTAACGGTTGTTTTTGGGCTTGCGGAAACCACCGCGGCGCTCACGGCCACCGCCCTGGTTGCTGCGGCTCTCCTTCGCGTTGGCTGCGAACTGGGGAGCGAGGTCACGTTTGCCATATACTTCGCCACGGCAAATCCACACTTTCACGCCGATTACACCGACTTTGGTGTGGGCTTCAACCAATGCGTAGTCGATATCGGCACGCAGTGTGTGAAGCGGTGTACGACCTTCCTTGAACATCTCCGAACGAGCCATTTCGGCGCCGTTCAGACGGCCTGACACCTGCACTTTGATACCCTCGGCACCTGCACGCATGGTCGATGCGACTGCCATCTTGACTGCACGGCGGTAAGCAATCTTACCCTCGATCTGACGGGCGATGGTGCTTGCCACTATCTGTGCGTCGAGCTCCGGACGCTTCACCTCGAAGATGTTGATCTGTACATCCTTGTCAGTGATTTTCTTGAGTTCCTCTTTGAGCTTGTCGACTTCCGAACCGCCCTTGCCGATGATCAGACCCGGACGCGAAGTGCACACTGTGATGGTGATGAGCTTAAGTGTACGTTCGATGACGATTTTTGAAACACTTGACTTGGCTAAGCGGACATTCAGATACTTGCGGAGCTTGGAATCTTCCAACAGAGTATCTCCGTATTTCTTGCCACCGTACCAGTTAGAGTCCCAGCCACGGATGACACCCAAGCGATTGCTGATTGGATTTACTTTCTGTCCCATTTCTTATGCCTTTTTTTCTTTATTGTCAATTGTGTCTACAAACAATGTAACGTGGTTAGCACGTTTACGGATGCGGTAACCGCGTCCTTGAGGAGCTGTGCGCAGACGCTTCAGCATCGGAGCACAGTTCACGAAGATAGTGCTGATGTAAAGCTCGTCATTCTCAGCCTTGCGGTCGTTTTTGGCTTCCCAGTTGGCGATGGCCGAACGAAGAAGTTTTTCAAGCTTGGCTGCAGCTTCCTTATTAGAGAATTTGAGGATACCCAACGCGCGGAATACTTCTTTACCACGTACCAGGTCGGCTACAAGACGCATCTTGCGGGGCGACGAAGGGATGTTGGTCAGTTTAGCAAATGCCTGGCTCTTGCGGGCTTCCTTAATTGCTTCGGCTGAATTTCTTTTTCTTACACCCATTGTATTTAATTTCTTTTGTTATCAAAAATTATTTATTGAGTGGTCCGATTATTTCTTCTTGTTGCCGGCGTGACCACGGAAGGTACGGGTCGGAGCGAATTCGCCCAGCTTGTGACCTACCATGTTCTCGGTGACGTAAACAGGAATAAATTTATTACCATTGTGCACTGCGAAAGTATGGCCGACAAACTCGGGGGCAATCATCGAAGCGCGGCTCCAAGTCTTGATGACCGACTTCTTGCCTGACTCTTCCATTGCCGTTACTTTCTTTTCCAGCTTGACACTGATAAAGGGACCTTTTTTTAATGAACGACTCATAGTTGCTTAATTAATCAGATTACTTTTTTCTTCTTTCAATAATGAGCTTCGAAGACTGCTTCTTCGGCGCACGTGTCTTGAGTCCCTTAGCGTAAAGGCCTTTGCGTGAACGCGGGTGTCCGCCTGATGCACGACCTTCACCACCACCCATCGGGTGGTCAACAGGGTTCATGACAACGCCACGGTTGCGGGGACGGCGTCCCAGCCAGCGTGAGCGACCTGCCTTGCCCGAACGTTCCAGGGAGTGCTCCGAGTTGCCTACAACGCCTACAGTGGCCTTGCAAGCGGCAAGTACCTTACGTGTTTCTCCAGAAGGTAATTTGATGATAGCGTAGTCGCCTTCTCTCGAAGTCAATTGCGCGAATGTGCCGGCCGAACGAGCCATGAAGGCTCCCTGACCGGGGCGCAACTCGATGTTGTGGATGAGCGTACCGACGGGGATTTTGCTCAGGGGAAGGGCATTGCCGATCTCGGGAGCTGCGTCGGGTCCGCTGACTACTGTTGCGCCAACTTCTAAGCCGTTGGGTGCAATGATATAAGTTTTCACACCGTCAACGTAGTAAAGAAGTGCAATACGGGCAGAACGGTTGGGATCATACTCGATTGACTTCACTACGGCGGGTACACCGTCTTTTGTTCTCTTAAAGTCTATGATACGGTATTTGCGTTTGTGTCCACCACCAAGGTAGCGGGTGGTGAGATGACCTTCGGCATTGCGGCCGCCGGTGCTTTTTCTACCGACTGTAAGAGATTTCTCAGGCGTGGTAGCAGTGATCGTACCTTTAAATACGCCTATAACTTTGTGTCTTTGCCCCGGTGTAGTGGGCTTGAATTTTCTTACTGCCATTTTCTATTTAAATGTTGCTATAAAAGTCAATGGTTTCGCCTTCGGCAACAGTGACAATCGCCTTTTTGTAAGACGATGTCTTGCCGCGCAGAAGGCCGCTCTTTGTGTAACGCGATTTGTTCTTGCCACGTACTACCATGGTGTTGACACTAACCACCTTTACGCCGTAAAGATTCTCAACAAGCGTCTTGATCTGATACTTGTTGGCATCGGGCGATACGCGGAAAGTGTATTTGTTAAGCTTCTCGGTAAGACGGGTAGCTTTTTCAGTTACTATAGGTTTTATCTGAAAGTCCATTTTCTGCGATTGGTTTAAAATTGGTTAATGACATCAAGGCCACTCTCGGTGAGGATTATGGCTTTGTTGTTTAATATCGCGTAAGTGTTGATGTCGGAAGCAGGCATGATGTTTACCCCCGGCACATTACGAGCAGACAAAGATACGTTTTTATCCGCACTTTCTGAAATCAGCAACACTTTTTTACCCTCTACTTTAAGGTTTTTAGCAAAATTTATGAAATTTTTAGTTTTGGGAGCATCAAACGTGAAGTTTTCAACTACAATGATTTGATTGTCCTGAGCCTTAAAAGTAAGAGCCGATTTGCGGGCGAGTTGTTTAACTTTCTTGTTAAGCTTGAAGCGATAGTCGCGGGGACGGGGACCGAATACACGGCCACCACCTACGAGTACGGGCGAATTGATGTCACCGATACGGCTGCCGCCGCCACCCTTCTGCTTGTGGAGCTTGCGGGTTGAGCCCGATACTTCACTACGCTCTTTTGACTTGTGGGTGCCTTGACGTTGGTTGGCCAAGTATTGCTTAACATCGAGATATACGGCATGCTCGTTGGCGTCGATGGCAAATACCTCATCATTGAGGACCGCCTTGCGTCCGGTGTCTTCTCCTTTTATGTTATAAATTGCGAGTTCCATTATTTCTCAATTAATACGATTGAACCTTTACTTCCGGGAATTGAACCCTTAATCATCAAAACGTTGTGTTCGGGCAACACTTTCACTACCTGAAGGTTTTGCACGGTGACACGTTCGTTGCCCATCTGGCCGGCCATACGCATGCCCTTGAACACCTTCGCGGGGTAAGAGCAGGCACCGATTGAACCGGGAGCACGCAGACGGTTGTGCTGGCCGTGGGTCGACTGGCCCACACCGCCAAATCCGTGACGTTTCACAACACCCTGGTAACCTTTACCTTTTGAAGTGCCCACTACATCGACGAAGTCGTTGTCGGTGAACATGTCAACGGTAATAGTGTCGCCGAGCTTATACTCGCCGTTAAAACCTTTGAACTCGGCCAAGTGGCGCTGGGGCTGCACTCCGGCTGCCTTGAAGTGACCCATAAGGGGCTGGCTTGTGTGCTTCTCCTTCTTCTCTTCGAAACCGAGCTGAAGGGCATCGTAGCCGTCCTTCTCAACAGTCTTAACTTGAGTAACCACGCAGGGACCAACTTCGATAACAGTGCACGGCACATTCTTGCCGTCGGCACTGAAAACGGATGTCATTCCGATTTTCTTTCCTAATAATCCTGGCATTTCTCTGTTAAATTTATAATGTTAATTCTATGTTTTGATTCTTACTGTGTCTCGTCTGTGCGATTACACTTTGATTTCAACTTCAACACCTGAGGGGAGCTCGAGCTTCATCAGCGCGTCGACAGTCTTGGCTGTCGAGTTATAGATGTCGATGAGACGCTTGAACGAAGAAAGTTGAAATTGCTCACGGCTCTTCTTGTTGACGAAGGTTGAGCGGTTAACCGTGAAGATGCGCTTGTGGGTGGGCAGAGGTATAGGACCGCTGATGACCGCACCTGTAGCCTTCACTGTCTTTACGATTTTCTCGGCCGACTTGTCAACGAGATTGTGGTCGTAAGATTTGAGTTTAATACGGATTTTTTGGCTCATATTGTTATTGGTTATTTATTATTTCAATAAGTCGACGCGTCCCTGGCATTCGGTGAGGACATTCTTGGCAATCGAGTTGCTTACCTCGGCGTAGTGCGAGAACGACATGGTTGAAGTGGCACGGCCTGAAGTGATGGTACGCAGTGCGGTCACGTAACCGAACATTTCGGCGAGAGGCGCTTTGGCCTTGACTACACGGGCGCCCGAACGCGAGCTTTCCATACCTTCTACCTGACCGCGGCGTTTGTTAAGGTCGGAGATTACATCACCCATGCTCTCTTCGGGAGTCACAACCTCAATCTTCATGATAGGCTCCAGAAGGACGGGACCTGCCTTCTCGGATGCTTTCTTGAACGCCTGGATAGCGCAAAGCTCGAATGAAAGCTGGTCGGAGTCAACCGGGTGGAACGAACCGTCGATTACGGTCACCTTAAGCTGCTCTACGGGGAAGCCGGCGAGAACACCGTTCTTCATTGCGGTAGTGAAACCTTTCTGGATAGAGGGGATGAATTCCTTGGGAATGTTACCGCCCTTCACCTCATCGACAAACTGCAGGTTGCCGTCGAAACCTTCGTCAACGGGCTCAACGCGCACGATGATGTCGGCGAATTTACCGCGACCACCGGTCTGCTTCTTGAATACCTCGCGGAGTTCCACGGGCTTGGTTATAGCCTCTTTGTAGGTAACCTGCGGACGACCCTGGTTACATTCCACCTTGAACTCGCGGCGGAGACGGTCGATGATGATGTCGAGATGAAGCTCACCCATACCGGAGATGACGGTCTGCCCTGTCTCCTCGTTGGTCTGCACACGGAATGTCGGGTCTTCCTCAGCAAGTTTCTGGAGACCGACGCCGAGCTTGTCGAGGTCTTTCTGAGTCTTGGGCTCAACAGCGATACCGATAACGGGATCGGGGAAGTCCATAGCCTCGAGCACGATGGGAGCCTCTTCAGAGCAGAGGGTATCGCCGGTGCGGATATCCTTGAAACCTACGCCTGCGCCTATATCGCCGCAGCCGATCATATCTTTTGCATTCTGCTTGTTGGAGTGCATCTGGAACAGACGCGAGATACGCTCTTTCTTGCCCGAACGCGAATTGAGCACGTAAGAACCGGCAATCATGTCGCCTGAATATACGCGGAAGAAGCAGAGACGGCCTACATACGGGTCGGTTGCAATCTTGAACGCGAGGGCGCACATGGGAGCGTCAGAAGAGGGTTCGCGAGTCTCTTTCTGGTCGGGGTCGCCGACTGCGTGACCTTCTACGGCACCTGCATCGAGGGGGCAGGGAAGATAAGCGCAGACAGCGTCGAGAAGACACTGAACACCCTTGTTCTTGAACGACGAGCCACAAATCATCGGCACAAGGTCCATCGAAAGAGTAGCCTTGCGGAGAGCGCGCTTGATTTCCTCCTCGGTGATTGTAGAGGGGTCATCGAAATATTTAGCCATGAGGTCATCGTCATATTCGGCGATTTTCTCAAGCATCTTGTCGCGGTATTCCTCAGCCTCGGCAACGAGATTTGCGGGAATTTCCTCAACAGAGTAGTCGGCACCCATAGTCTCGTCGTGCCAGAAGATGGCTTTCATCTGGATAAGGTCGACAACACCTTTGAATGTCTCCTCAGCACCGATAGGTATCTGAATGGGACAGGGATTCGCACCGAGCACATCCTTGAGCTGGCGTACCACTTCGAAGAAGTTGGCACCCGAGCGGTCCATCTTGTTGACATAACCGATACGGGGTACGTTGTATTTGTCGGCCTGGCGCCATACCGTCTCCGACTGGGGCTCAACGCCACCAACGGCACAGAACGCAGCGACAGCGCCGTCAAGGATACGGAGCGAACGCTCTACCTCGACAGTGAAGTCAACGTGTCCCGGAGTGTCAATAAGGTTGATCTTGAATTTCTCGTCGTTATACTTCCAGAATGTGGTAGTAGCGGCCGAGGTGATTGTAATACCGCGTTCCTGCTCCTGCTCCATCCAGTCCATTGTCGCAGCACCGTCGTGCACCTCACCGATCTTGTGGGTAAGACCGGTATAGAAAAGGATACGCTCGGAAGTAGTGGTCTTACCGGCATCGATGTGGGCCATGATACCGATATTGCGCGTATATTTAAGTTGTTCGTCTGATTTTGCCATTGTTTGAAATATATTAAGAGTTCAATGAAAAAATTAGAAGCGGAAGTGAGCGAAAGCACGGTTGGCCTCAGCCATCTTGTGCATGTCTTCTTTACGCTTGAATGCACCGCCCTGCTCATTGAAAGCGTCGACGATTTCAGCGGCGAGCTTGTCGGCCATCGTCTTTCCGCCACGCTTGCGGGCATAAAGGATTAAGTTTTTCATTGAGATAGACTCTTTACGGTCGGGGCGGATTTCGGTAGGCACCTGGAAAGTGGCACCGCCCACACGGCGTGATTTCACCTCTACCTGAGGAGTGATGTTCTCGAGAGCCTTTTTCCAGATTTCGAGAGCTGACTTTTCCTCATTGGGCAATTTCGACTTCACAGTCTCGAGAGCCGAGTAGAAAATAGTGTAAGAAGTGTTCTTTTTCCCGTCGTACATCAAGTGGTTAACGAATTTCGACACTTTAACGTCATGGAACACGGGATCGGGCAACACGACCCTTTTCTTAGGTTTAGCTTTTCTCATTTTGTTTTAATCTTTGTTTTTGTTGCTTGGCTGGTGTCTTCTTCAGCGGCATCCTCTGATGCGTGGCTTACTCAACCGTTGGCAGCTTCAACTTCAAAAACGAGGTTTAAAAAACTTTTTTGTTTAAAAAATCTCGGGTGCTATAAGTGGCTTCACCGCCTCTCGCTAAGAGAAACGATTACTTCTTGGCAGCACCGGCTTTGGGACGCTTCGCTCCGTATTTCGAGCGACGCTGAGTGCGGTCTTTCACGCCTGATGTATCGAGCGTACCGCGCACGATGTGATAACGCACACCGGGAAGGTCTTTCACACGACCGCCGCGAACCAACACGATTGAGTGCTCCTGGAGGTTGTGGCCTTCACCGGGGATGTAAGAGTTGACTTCTTTACCATTGGTGAGGCGGACACGAGCCACCTTGCGCATTGCCGAGTTAGGCTTTTTGGGGGTTGTGGTGTAGACACGCACGCAGACGCCGCGACGCTGGGGGCATGAGTCGAGCGCGGGGCTCTTGCTCTTGTCTTCCAACGAAACACGTCCTTTTCTTACTAATTGCTGAATAGTAGGCATCTTAGTTCTTTTAGTTTACAGTTTTCGTTAATTATTCTTGTTCGTTTAAAAATTTCAATTCCACATTCACGCACATAGCGCACAACAATCAGCCTGACTATCAAATAGTTGACCTCATGTCGACGCATACGCACCCGAATGACGGCACAAAATTACAACTTAATTTTCTAATTACCAAATATTTTAGCCATCAATTTCACATTAAAAATCCGCGTGGAATTTAGCGCAGGTATTTAGCCTTGCTTCCAATCACGCAGATGCGGCATTCTCCACATTAACCTTTAAAATCGGGAATAGCAATTACAAACATGGCAAAAAAAATGCATCAAATATGGTAATATGATAAATATTCTTAACGGCTGATTTGCAACGGTTGATAATTTGTCATATCTTTGCTGACAACAATACTAACCACTAAGCAACAATTCTAAATTTAATTACTTCATGAAAAAGAAAATTATGCTTTGCGCTGCCGCTATTTTCGCAGCCGCCACAATTGCACTCTCTTCTTGTGGAGGTAATCCGGTCGACAAAGCCGTCAACTTGTTCAAAGAGGCTACGGAGCAGGTAAATAACGCCAAATCGTATGACGAACTTCAGGAGATTGAAAAAGATCTCGAAGCCAAACTCGAGAAACTGGAGGAAAGCAACAAGGATTTCAAACCTACCGACGAACAGCGCGAAACTATAAGAAATGCCGAGGAAGACTTCAATAAAGTCTGGAGAGAAGCGAAACGCGAACTCAGATAAGCAAATACGTAACATTTCATTCAACCGACTACAAAACGTCAGCACATTTTAATCAAACCAAAACATTATGAAAAAGAAAATTATGCTTTGCGCTGCCGCCATTTTCGCAGCCACAACTCTTTCACTGACATCTTGCAGCAAAAATCCGGCCGACAAGGTTATCAGCCTCTATGAGAATGCAGAAAAACAGGTAAAGAACGCCGATTCCAGAGATGAAATCAAGGAGATTGATGACAAACTGAACATGGAGGTTTTTGAAATTGCAATGAAGAATAAAGACTTCGAACCTACCGACGCACAGAAAGATGCGGTAAAAGACGCACAAAAAGCCTACAACAAAGCAAAAAGAGAGGCCAAAAAGAATCTTTAACCAACAACTTACCGCTTTATTGTCAGTAACATCCTTATGTTCCCCGGCTATTTGCACCGAGGGAAATGATATAAAACCGGGAGGAATAATGCCATCGCAGTTCCTCCCGGTTTTGTATCGTTTTATATGACTCAAGCCGAAATTACAGAGCAACCGCAGTTGCCATTAATGCTGCTGTGAGGGTATCGCAAAACCTCAAAATTCCGGCTAACAAGGTAGGGACGTATGGTAATGCTGTTAACTTAAATAGCATTGTGTGGGGCGAGGGCGTCCCGCCCTCGTGGTATTTTTATATACTGATGGTATTATTCTTATATACTGAAAGTTACCACGGGGGCGAGACGCCCCGCCCCCATCAACTCAACTGAGTGGCATCTGAGTTATTACAGCGTCACGGCTCTTTCATTTAAGATCGACCTAAAATATCCAAAAGATGTGTATTTTAT
>CAJLWO010000022.1 GCA_905210435.1 uncultured Bacteroidales bacterium | reverse complement strand
AAAATATCTACGACTTTGACAAATAGTTGGTTAGATATTTACTGAATATCCCTAAATTAATGCAGTTGTTAAACGCGCAGCCACCAATCTTAGTCACTGAAGTGGGAATTGTTATCGATATCAATCCACTGCAGTAGATAAACGCGTAGCCACCAATCGTAGTTACTGAGTTTGGAATAGTTACCGATATCAATCCACTGCAGTCGGAAAACGCGTAGTCACCAATCGTAGTTACTGAGTTTGGAATAGTTACCGATGTCAATCCCGTGCAGTGGGAAAACGCGGAGACACCAATCGTAGTTACTGAGTTTGGCATAGTTACCGAAGTCAGTTTCTTACAAGCCTTAAAGGCTCCCTCACCGATAGAAGTCACTGAGTTACCGATAGTTACCGACAATCCTTTCCAACCCGCGAATGTGAATTGCTTTATTTCAGTAATAATATCTGGGATTACCAAATCAGTAATTATTTTTTCATTTAAATACAAATTCGTTTCATTACGCAATGGATTAGCCAAATCTCCATCAAAATAAATATTACACCATGCTACAAGATCTGTAATATGAACCTCTTCCAAACTTGTGCAGTCGCAGAACGCTCTGGAACTGACCATAGTCACTGAGTTGGGAATTGTAACCGATGTCAATCCCGTGCAACGCCCAAATGCATCTAAACCAATCTTAGTCACCGAGTTGCCGATTGTTACCGACGTCAACCCCATGCAGTCTAAGAACGCGGCCCCGCTAATCGAAGTCACGTTATATGAAATACCTGAATAAGTCACTCTATCAGGAATTTCTACTTCTCCGTAGTATTCGTTAAAGCTATCGAATGAGTCGCCTTTATAAGTGACGGCGACTGTCTTATCTGATTTAGAAGTAATCATATAATATATTCCGTCGACTTCAAAATCGTGAGCCATAGCCGGGAGGGTGGAGGCAAATAGGGCGATTAATGCGATGATTGTCTTTAAAAATTTTGGAGTTTTCATACTATTTGTTCGTTTTATGTTTTTTGGTATCTTTTTGTTTTTTATTATCGGTAGTGGCCGAGGGTTTCTTTAGGGCGCGGTTAGATATGTACCTTTCATAAACTGCTCTTGTAAGGATTTCGCCTGCGGCTTCAATGATTTCGGGGACAGAGACCTCGTCGCCGAAGCATAATTTGCCCATCAGCCATAAGGCTCTGTCCAACAGCTTGAATATTATTTCGTTGCTGTCTGTGCTCCTAACTGATTTCAGATTGAAACGGTTGACAAATTCCACAAGGGCAGTTCCGAAGGCATTGTAACGTCTTTTGATGTCAGGATCTTCACGCAGCTCCCTGTTGGTGCGGAACGACATCAATTCATTGCCTTTCAAAGCGCAAAGCACTTCGACAACGTACTTGTCATAAATCGGGAATGCTTTCTGATTGTGCCAGTTGCAATATTTCGAGGCAAAAGAGATATGCGCCCTGTTGCCTACACAAACGGCAATCTCGGGAACAACGCTCCAGTCGCCGTCGCGCAACCGGCCATCAATGTCGAGCTTTACGATATTTTGGGCAAGTTCAATCAATTCGCTAGAATTGATACGTGTACTGTAAAACTCGTTAAGAAGTGTGCATTTCAGCAATACCTCATCGACGTCGGTATTGCCCGGAAATTTCTTAAATATGTTTTCAAGGACTTTTTCCTGTAGAACATATTTTGGCAACCTGTTCCAGGTGTCAAGGAACAGCATCATGGTAGAATCGTCAATCGGAAGAAATTCCCTCAGGTTGTCGGTCTGCAAAATCTTCTTTTGATTTTTTGCCATAACATTTTATTTGTGCCGTATGTGTCCCTCGTTTCGGCATTAGATTGGTTCATACATAGAGCGTGAGACCCGTTCTGTTTATCTTCGTTGAGGTATCGCCAAACACCCTTATCACAATAAACAGCCCACCCTCACGCATTACCTATATATCGGCACCCGCCTATCGGGGTGGATATAGGCTCACGTAGCGTCTTTGTGGCTGCTTTTATCCTGTGATTTAAATTTTGGCGAAATTTCAACGAAAGGATAAAGCAAAAACGCTCTGTTATCAAAATGTCCTCCCGCAGGGCAACGCTTTGCCTCCTACGGGATTGTTGCAAAGATAATAAATATATCGCATATATCAATAGGCTCATAGCCGAATTATTGCCGCAGAAATATTTTCTTCAGAAATATCAGATTTTTTAGTAAGTTTGCAAATAGAGTTAATATTTCAAGTCTGAGTAATGACAAAACATCGCGGAGGGAAGTGCAGCCGGGAGTACATCAAAAGAGACTGAAATAAAACTTACAAATGTAGCCAAAGCAAGTTTGCAGGAATTATTGCTCGACTATGAGGATTACCTGAGAGTTCGGGGACTTGAGGAATGGAATAAAGATAGCGAAAAGGCAATAAGAACGCGAACTATATGCCGACAAAACAATGACAGCGAGTATTATAGAAAAGCCGTGGAAATAAGGAGTGATGAAACTGTAGCCAATATAGCCATTATACTTATTCATCAGGCGGATGTATTGCTCTACAAGCTTATTGAACGGCAAAAAGCTGATTTTATTAAAAACGGTGGTATCAGAGAACAGATGTCAATAGCGAGAAGAGAACATCGCGGGTATTAGAGGTCTCGGAGAACTCGGAGTTCTCGGAGTACTCGGAGTCCTCTGAGTACTCGGAGCACTCGGAGCACTCGGAGCACTCCGAAGTATTGGGAGGGGAATCAGAGGTCTCTGAGGACTCCGAAAGCTCAATCGGTCAATTGTTGAAGCATGAAAATTTCGGGAATAGGGAATTTATGAGTATCTTTGCGGTATGATGAAAATGACTGGAAGGATTGACCGGGAAACAGTACAGAAGATACTTGACACTGCCGATATTGTCGACGTGGTGAGCGATTTTGTCACATTGAAACGTCGGGGAGCCAATTATATCGGGTTGTGCCCGTTTCACAACGAGCGTACGCCGTCGTTTTCGGTGTCCAAATCAAAGGGGATATGCAAGTGCTTCAGTTGCGGCAAGGGGGGAAGCCCCGTCAACTTCATCATGGAGCACGAGAAGATGTCGTTTAACGAGGCGCTGCGTTATCTCGCCAAGAAATACAACATCGAGATTAAAGAGCGCGAACTTAGCGACGCTGAGCGCGAGGAGGAATCGGACAGAATGAATATGTTCAATGTCAATGAATTCGCTCTCGCCCATTTTGAAAATAATCTGACCGCAACCGACGAGGGGCGCGACATAGGCTACAGCTACTTCCGCGAACGCGGTATCAATGACGCCGCCATAAAGCGTTTCCGCCTCGGATACTCGATTGAACGGGGCAATGAACTACTACGCCAGGCCCGTGAGCGTGGATACAATGAAAAATATCTGATTGACACGGGTCTCGTAATACGCCGCGACGACGGTACGCTCTACGACCGTTTCAAGGGGCGCGTAATCTACCCCGTGCATACAATATCGGGCAAGGTGGTGGCGTTCGGCGGACGTACGCTGCGCTCCGACAAGAAGATGGCAAAATATGTCAACTCGCCCGAGTCGGTAATTTATTCCAAAAGCCGCGAGCTGTACGGGCTGTTCCAGGCCAAGAAGTCAATCAGCGAGAAGGACAAGTGCATACTCGTGGAGGGCTACATGGACGTAATATCCATGAGCCAGAGCGGCATCGAGAATGTGGTGGCTTCGTCGGGGACATCGCTCACTCAGGGGCAGATAAGACTGATACACCGCTTCACGAGCAACGTCACGCTAATCTATGACTCCGACCCCGCCGGCATCAAGGCATCGCTGCGAGGCATCGACATGCTGCTTGCCGAAGGTCTGAACATGAAGGTGGTGCTTCTGCCCGACGGCGACGACCCCGACTCGTTCGCCCAAAGCCATACGACGACGGAAGTGGAGCAATATATCGCCGCACACGAAACCGACTTCATACGCTTCAAAACCGAGATACTGCTCAAGGATGCGGCCAATGACCCCATCGCCCGCTCGAAAGCGATATCCGACATCGTAAGGTCGATATCGGTCATTCCCGACGACATAGTGCGGTCGCTCTATGTCAAGGAGTGCAGCCGTACGCTTGACATCGACGAGAAGGTATTGCTGCTCCAGATAAAGAAATTCATCACCGAGCGCGCCGAGCAGCAGGCACAACAGAATATGCGTGACAAGGCACGCGCATCGCTCGAAACCGACGCCGCCGCTCAGCCGACCGAACAGCCCGCACAGGCAACCGATGCTCCGGCCGAAGGCAGCCGGCAACCTCAATCGACCACGGGGCAGGCAACATCCGGCTCCGTACAGTCGGGCGACATGGCCTTCATGCAATCCGACAGAAGCCGGCCCGGCATGCTGGCACCTTTCGAGCATGACATCGCCAGATATATAGTACGCTACGGCATGGTTGAGCTTCCGACAATCGATGAGAACGACCAGCCTGCCAACATACGCGTAATTGACTATATCATGCAGGAATTCGCATTTGACAATATCACGTTTTCCAACCCGATATACAACCGTCTCGTTGACGAATGCCGCAAGCTGATTGAAAGTGACTGGGAAAACGACCGCACATCGGCCGAGGCCGCATCGCTTCAGCTCCGCACCGAGGAATGGGAAAAAGGCACGGAGGAAATACGCCGTACGGCCGTCAACCTCGACCAGATAACACAGAAGGAGAAAATGCTGCTCGAAGCCATCGACGAGAAGCACTACGAGCGGCTCGACAAGCATACGGAGATGTTTTTCATACGTCGTCTGACCTCATCGCCCGACGACGACATCAGGCGTGAAGTGACCGAGATGGCATCGTCGAAACACAAGCTGAGCAAAGTGCATTCGAAATACTCGCATATCGAATCGGAGCGGGAGCGTCTTGACGAACTCCTCCCCCGCGCCATATACGCGCTCAAGGACGCCATGCTGCAGTGCGACATACGCAACAAACGCGAACTGCTCAGGCAAGTGGCCCAAAACGGCGATATGGAGAGCGTGAAGAAGGTGATGCAGGAGATAGCCGCTCTCGGCGACCTGCGCCGGGACTACGCCCAGAAGCTCGGCGACAGGGTGGTACTCCCAAAGGGCTGACACGCTGATATTGCCGCATCGCAGATATACTAAAAACAGGAAATATACGTTAGTAAACAAGAGGGAGAGCACATCATCCCCTTGCCACAATCATAATGAATTTACGCAAACTCATATCAGGCTTAACTCTCTCGGCCGCATGCATGGCAATGTCGGCTCAGGACGGGTCGACGGCCTATAATTTCCTCAACACCACCTCTTCGACCCGTATCTACGGCCTCGGAGGCATCAACATATCGACCATCGACGGCTACCTCGGCTCCACCGACCAGAATCCCGGTCTGCTCGGCGGCGAAATGGACAACCAGCTGCTTGTGAACTATATGCGCTATCTCGGTGACTCCAATTTCGCCGGCATACGCTATACCCGCGCGGCGGGAGAATACGGAGCATGGGCGGCGGGGATACAGTACTACGGCTACGGTACAATAAAAGGCGCTGACGAAAACGGCATCCTCACAGGCGAATTTTCACCGAAGGACATATCGTTCAGCGGCACATATTCGCATGACATCACCGACCGTCTGCGCGGCGGCGCCACGTTGAAAATGATATACAGCGGCTACGAGGAGTATTCCGCTTTTGCTGTCGCAACCGACCTCGGTATCAATTATTACGATGACGAGCGTGACCTATCGCTGTCGTTTGTCGTAGCCAATCTCGGCGGTCAGGTAAAACGTTTCCGTGACCGTTACGACCGTCTGCCCTTCGACCTGCGCTTAGGATGGTCGCAAAGTTTCGGCACATTGCCCATACGGTTTTCAATCACGGCATGGAACCTCACCAAATGGCATCTCCCCTATTATGACCCGGGGGACGGGACGGCACAGACCGAACCTGCGGAAAAGGACTCGTTCAGCTCGAACCTGTTCCGGCACCTGATATTCGGCGCCGATTTCACGCCGTCGGACAAATTCTACATAACACTCGCATACAACTATAAGACGCGCACGGACATGAGCACTTACTCCCGCAGTTTCCTGTCGGGATGGTCGCTCGGTGCCGGACTGAATGTCAACAAATTCGGACTCGGGATAGCATTCGCGCAACCCCATACCGGAGCCACGACATTTATGGTCAACCTGCGTCTCGACATCAACGATTTCATCTATTGATATGAATAATACTGATAAAAAAATCATAATCGCCATCGACGGATTTTCATCGTCGGGCAAAAGCACTATGGCAAAGGAACTTGCCGGACGTATAGGATACAGATATATCGACTCGGGGGCGATGTACCGCGCGGTCACGCTGTATGCTCTCGAACACGGCATGATACTTGGCGACGGAAGCGTCGACACCGCCGCTCTCACCGCCGCTCTTGACGACATACATATCGACTTCCTGCCCTGTGCCGACGGCCAGCACACGCTGCTCAACGGCCGCGACGTGGAGAAGGAGATACGCTCGCTGCGTGTATCGTCGAGTGTGTCGCCTGTGGCCGTAATCCCCGCCGTGCGCCATGCATTGGTGGCACAGCAGCAGGCATTCGGCAACGAACGCGGCATAGTGATGGACGGCCGCGACATCGGCACGACTGTATTTCCCGATGCCGAACTTAAAATCTATGTGAACGCTCCCGCCGAGACCCGTGCGCGCCGCCGCTGGCTCGAGCTGCAGGAGAAGGGTGACACGACAAGCTCATACGAAGATGTACTTGAAAATGTAGTGTCACGCGACCGTATCGACATGACCCGCGAGGAGAGCCCGCTGCGCCGCGCCGACGATGCCATCGACCTTGACAACTCCGATATGTCAATCGAGGAGCAGAACGAATGGCTTATCAGTCAGTTCAACCGCGTGACCGGAAAATAGATTTTGACGCTACCCACAGATGGAGGATACAATTACAATCGAGATTGACGAAGGATCAGGATTCTGCTTCGGGGTGGTCACTGCCATCGAGAAGGCGGAGGCCGCACTGGCAGGCGACGCCGAACTGTATTGTCTGGGCGACATCGTGCACAACAGCGACGAGGTGAAACGTCTTGCCGACAAAGGCATGACCACCATCACACATGATGACCTTGACCGGCTTCACGACGTGCGGGTGCTCCTTCGCGCCCACGGCGAGCCTCCGGCCACATACGCCGTGGCACGTAAAAACGGTATCAGCATCATCGACGCTACATGCCCGGTGGTGCTCCGCCTGCAGCAGCGCATCAAGGAGAGCTACCGTGAAGGCGCGGAAAGAGGACGTCAGATTGTGATATACGGCAAGCCGGGACACGCGGAAGTCAACGGTCTTGTAGGACAGACCGACGGCAATGCCATCGTGATACAAGGGATGGACGATCTCGGCAATATAGATTACAGCCGTGATGTCGACCTCTATTCGCAGACCACAATGTCACTGTCGGGATTTAAAGAGGTGATTTCGGAAATTGAACGGCGTATGCAGTCGGGAGCCACGTTCCGTAGCTTTGACACGATATGCCGTCAGGTAGCCAACCGCGTGGACTCGTTGCGACGATTTGCATCCGAGCATGATCTTGTGCTTTTCGTATCGGGCAAAAAGAGCAGCAACGGTAAGTTTCTGTATTCGGAGTGCCACGGCGTGAATCCGTCAACCCGCCTTATAAGCGATGAAAACGACATAGACCCAGATTGGCTCAAAGGCATAAAGCGTATCGGAATATGCGGTGCCACCTCTACCCCGCGCTGGCTTATGGAACGTGTAAAGGTGCATATCGGCAACATGCTTGATACCGCTCTTAGGAAATAATAACGTGTGTAGGGACGCGATTTATACCAAGTATTGCAGTATTCCTCTTACAATTTAACGATGTCAACTGATTCTAATGAAAAAAATTTACGATATAATCATATCGGCAACGGTATTGATACCCATGTTGCTTTCCACCGCATGCGGCGAGAGCAAGGATGAAGACGATAAAGCGGCTCAAGAAAAAGCTGACGAGCTAACCCGCTATGACCATATAGACAAGATTGTCAATCAATACGGCAATCTGCTGCTGTCGACGCCTGTTGACGGCATGGAAATGGAACGCCTCCTGATGGACATCAACAGCCGCTGCCGGATGCTCATGGAGCAGGGCGACACCCTTAAGGCATTCTACTTCCGCCACGCAATAGAGCAAAACGTACGCGACCGCGACAGCATCCTCGCCGACCGCATCTTCGGCGAATGCCCCTACACTGCCTTTGCAATCAACAAAGAGTAGCCAATCCGCACAATAGAAGCAATATCATACCATATAAGAATAAAACCGTGCCCGCAATCTCATAGGAGTGCGGGCACGGTCTTATTGATAGATTACAAATTATTCTTCGGGGGTGACTTCGGCGTCGGGGGCTATGAGTTTGTAGCCTTTGCCGTGGATGTTGATGATTTCGATTGTCGGGTCGTCTTTGAGGTGCTTGCGGAGCTTGGTGATGTAGACGTCCATCGAGCGTGCGTTGAAGTAATTGTCGTCAATCCAGATGGTCTTGAGGGCAAAGTTACGCTCGAGGATTTCGTTGACGTGGGCACACAGGAGGCTCAGAAGTTCAGACTCCTTGGTGGTGAGTTTGGTGACCTTGTCGTCAATCATCAGGGTCTGTTTCTGTGTATCGAATGTGAATTTACCAATCTTGTACATTGTCACCTCCTTGCCTTTCTTGCCTTTGACACGGCGGAGAATCGCCTCGATACGGAACACCAATTCCTCCATCGAGAAAGGTTTGGTGATATAGTCGTCGGCACCGAGCTTGAAGCCTTCGAGAATATCGTCCTTGAGCTGTTTGGCGGTAAGGAAAATAATAGGCACTTCGGAGTTGACCGTGCGGATTTCCTGTGCGAGCGAGAAGCCGTCTTTCTTGGGCATCATCACGTCAAGCACACAAATATCGTATTTCCCTTTGAGGAATGCCTTGTAACCTGCGTCGCCGTCGGGATAGAGGTCGGCGTTGAAGCCCTTGGCCTGAAGATATTCCCGGAGCAGCATGCCGAGGTTCTCATCGTCCTCGCATAATAATATACGCATACGTTCTTCCATAATCGTCAATTTTTAATTAATGGTAATATGATTATAAATTTTGTTCCCTGGTTGAGTTCGGATTCCACCTTGATAGTGCCGCCGAGGAGGTCAATCATCTTGTAGACGTAGGCAAGCCCGAGGCCGAAGCCTTTGACGTCGTGTTTGTTGCCAGTAGGCACGCGGTAGAATTTATCGAATATTTTACGGAGATGTTCTTTCTTGATACCTATGCCGTTGTCCTCTATCGTTATTTCGAGACGGGAACCGGCGATATCGGCGGTGGAAACCGTGATATTGAGTGGCACGTCCTCGCGGCGGTATTTCACGGCGTTGTCGAGCAGATTGAATATCACGTTGGTGAAATGCATCTCGTCGACATTGACAATGGCGTCCTCGGCATCGAGGGCAGCGTTGAGGCGGCCGCCATAGCGCTCTACCTTGAGCTTGAAGGTATTGATAATGTTGTTGATGGTTATGTTGGCGTCGACTTCCTGAAGGCGTATGGTAGCCTTCTTGCGGTCGAACATCGACATCTGCAACACTTTTTCCACCTGGAAACGCAGACGCTTTGTCTCGTCGTTGATGATTGACGAGATGTGCTGGAGCATTCCGGGCGATTTGCGCACGGAGTCATCGTTGAGCATCTGTGCGGCAAGCGATATGGTAGATATGGGTGTCTTGAACTCGTGAGTCATATTGTTGATGAAGTCGGTCTTCATCTCATTGAGCTTCTTCTGCCGGAAAGCGAGAATTATCGTGTAGACAAACACTATCAGCAGCACGAGCGTGAATACGAAAGCGGGGATGAGAAACCTCACCGATTTCAGGATATATTTGGCCTTGGAGGGGAAATATACCTTAAGGAATATTTTCTTGTTGGCAGGGTCGTTGGGGAAAAGAGCCTGCACGAACATTGTATTGTCCTCGCTACGGGTGATATTTGGAAATCCTTCGGTAGCATATACGGGAATGCCGTTACGGTTGACGACTGCAAACCGGAACGGTATGTTGATGCCGTTGTTGGCAAGTTCCTGCGCTATTATCTCGCGTGTGAATGTAGAGTCGACACGCTCGAGCACGGGGCGGTTGATGGCCTGTGTGCTGATTTTGAGTATCACCTCATCAAGTATGCCTTTCTGATAGCGTACGCGGTCGTCAAGACGGGCCCGGGCCTCGCGCATGGCGTTAGTGCGGTCAAGAGCGGCAAGCTGGTCGCTCTGCAGTTTGGATATTTTGTCTACGTCACCGCGTATCGTGAGGGTACCTTCGAGTCCGGAAAAAGTATTGAACGAATAGCTGATACCGCCAAGATGCGGGGGCTGCCCGTCGGGATACTGCGAATAGAGCGCAGCCGACTCGGCACCGCTGACATCGTCTTCAAGATAGTAGCGCGTCTCCTCCTGCTCCAACCGGGAGCTCACCATATAGAGACTGCGACGCACACCTTCCGAAAACTGGTCGTCGCGCATCTTGATGATGTCGTCCATATATTTGATTTCAATATACAGCAATCCGATAAAAGTGACTGCCATCAATATAGTGAGTAACCATATAGTCGATTTCTTCATGACCGTATTCTGTTTTTTTACGAAGTGTAGAAAATCGTCCGTATGCATGCGGTATCCCGGGTGTCCCGGCTACAACTTCTGCATATAATTTTCGCACACTTTTTATAATATTAACAAATAAGATGAAAGAGTGTTTAATAAATTTCAGAATAGATTTAACAATTAAATCCACCAATCCAAAATCTCAAATTTAACATTTCGGCGTAAAATTAACATAAAAATGTGAAAATACAAAACTAAGCCGATTATTTTTTCAAATATCCGTAAAATAGTTCACAGTGTCATCAGAAAAGCCCTCATTATGTGATATTTTAGAAAAAACGAGTCAGAACGCGGTATGACATTTAATTATCATAAACCGGTACTGACCCGTTTATCTATCAGTTAAAAAGTATGCTATTCCTCTACATCGACTGGGTGCTTGGGAAGAGTGCGGTGCAGGAGGAGGTAGCCGAGGATACCGGCAAGTAGCGAGCCTATGACGATACCGAGTTTGGCATGGCTCAGCAGGGAGGCTCCTTCCTCGCCCATCGAACCGAACGACAGGTTGGCAATGAAGATGGATACCGTGAAACCGATACCGCCCAGCATGGCAATAGAGGCCATCATCTTCCAGTTGCTGTGCTCGGGCATAGGTGCGAGACGCAGTTTGACAGTAATCCATGAGAAGATAAAGATACCGGCGCATTTACCGACTACGAGGGCGCAGATAACGGCAAGGCTGACTCCCTCAAATATGCTTATCGGCTCCATATCGAGGAGGAAGATGCCGGCGTTGGCAAAAGCGAAAAGCGGTATTATAATGTAGTTGACAAGTGGATGCAGTGAGTCCTCGAGGTCCTGAAGCGGGGAAATGACTTTATCGGAGGCCGACTCGACCTGTTTGAGCCAGTCGAGCTGTTCCTTTGAGAGGATGCTCTTGCGCGAGAGAGCTTCGTCGTCCTCGCGGCGGAAGTGATTGATTGCCTCACGTATCTTCCTGATATATTTCTTAGGCTCGAATACCGGCGTGGCAGGCACACAGAATGCCACAAGCACTCCCGCAATGGTGGGGTGTATGCCCGAATTGAGGAAAAGGAACCATATCACACCGCCCACTCCGATATAGAAGAGTTTGCTCTTGATGCGGAGCCACGACCCCATGAGAAGGACACCGAGCAAAAGGAATGCGTAAAGCAGCAATATGCCGTCAATCTGTGTAGAGTAAAACACTGCTATGACGATAATGCCGCCGATGTCGTCGACCACGGCAAGCGTAGTAAGGAATATCTTGAGCGACAACGGAACCCTTCTGCCGAGCATGCTCAGTACACCGAGCGAGAAAGCAATATCTGTCGCCATAGGTATTGCCGCACCTCCCGTATAGTCGGTTCCCATAGAGAATGCAAGGTAGATAATGACAGGCATCACCATGCCGCCGACAGCGCCCACAATCGGCAGCAATGCCTGGCGGAATGACGACAGCTCTCCCACGAGCACCTCCCGCTTTATCTCCAGTCCGATGGAGAAGAAGAATATGGCCATCAGCGCATCGTTGATGAACTGAAGCATGGTCATGGGATGGCCTGAATGCGAAAATATATTGAAATTGCCTACCTGCAGGCGTATTTCCTGTTCCCAGAACTCAAAATAGTGACCGCTCAATGCGGGTATGTTAGCTACGATAAGCGCCAGGAATGTGGCGAAAATAAGCACATTGCCACCTGATGCATGATGTCTCAATGCCTGTCGGGCGGCATAATAAATGTTGTGGGCCTGATCGTTGATAGCCTGCACGGCCGAATGCTGTTCGTGTGACGAATTATCTTGCGGATTACTCATAATAAGTAACTGTTTGTTTCAATTACGGAGGCTTGTACCTGGCACCCCCGTTTACGATTATATTTATATAACAAATCTGAACAAAATATAGTTGTAAGCGCCCCGTCGCAGGGCAAAGCAGATGTATCTCCCTTCAATGGAGATATATTCACGGGCCGCGTCAAAATTGTTTTTCCAAACCGCAATCGGGCACGGCGGCTACTACCACACGCATGGCTGTCAAACAGCCCGACATAGCAGCCGCTTAAACCGCGGAATAACGAATTTTGCTACGCACACATGAATCAATCGAGTTTCAGAACAGCGAGGAATGCTTTCTGAGGCACTTCGACCGAACCGATCTGCTTCATTCGTTTTTTACCTTTTTTCTGTTTTTCGAGAAGTTTGCGTTTACGCGATATATCACCGCCATAACACTTGGCCGTCACATCCTTGCGTACGGCCTTGATGGTCTCTCGCGCTATAATCTTTGCGCCGATGGCCGCCTGGATGGCTATGTCGAACTGCTGACGCGGAATAAGTTCTTTCAGTTTCTCGCACATGCGGCGTCCGAAGGCCACGGCATTGTCGGCATGGGTCAGTGTGGAGAGTGCGTCGACGCTCTCACCGTTGAGCAGGATGTCGAGCTTCACCAGTTTTGACTCGCGGAAGTCGTGGATATGATAGTCGAACGAGGCGTATCCTTTGGATATGCTCTTCAGCTTGTCATAAAAGTCGATGACTATCTCGCCGAGCGGCATGTCGAAGATAATCTCGACACGATTGCCTGAGATGAATTCCTGCTTGACAAGCTCTCCACGTTTACCGAGACACAGCGTCATAATCGGACCGATAAATTCGGTAGTGGTGATGACCGACGCTCGTATATACGGCTCTTCGATATGGTCGATTAGGGTTAGGTCAGGAAGTCCCGACGGATTGTGCACCTCGGTCATGTTGCCCTTCTTGTCGTATACGCGATAGGATACGTTGGGGACAGTGGTGATGACATCCATGTCGAACTCACGGCCGAGACGCTCCTGCACAATCTCCATGTGAAGGAGACCGAGGAAGCCGCAACGGAAACCGAAGCCGAGAGCCGCCGACGATTCGGGCTGGAATGTGAGCGAGGCGTCGTTGAGCTGCAGTTTCTCAAGCGATGAACGGAGATTCTCGAAATCTTCCGTCTCGATAGGATACACACCGGCAAACACCATAGGCTTCACCTCCTCGAATCCGTCGATAGCCGCTTCGCAGGGACGGTTGACATGGGTGATGGTATCGCCTACCCGCACCTCTTTCGATGTCTTTATACCGGAAATGATATAGCCAACATTGCCGGCACTCAGATTCTGACGGGGCGCCATGTCGAGTTTGAGCACGCCGATTTCGTCGGCATGGTATTCTTTACCGGTCGACACGAACTTCACGAAATCATCCTTGGCGATGGTGCCGTTGACTATCTTGAAGTATGCGATAATGCCGCGGAACGGATTGAATACGGAGTCGAAAATCAACGCCTGCAGCGGAGCTTCAGGATCGCCCTTGGGAGCGGGGACACGCTCGACTATGGCGCGGAGTATGTCCTCTATGCCGATGCCCGTCTTGCCAGATGCGCGTATGATTTCATCGCGGCGGCAACCGAGCAGTTCGACAATCTGGTCCTCGACCTCGTCGGGCTTGGCCGAATCAAGGTCGACCTTGTTGATGACGGGAATAATCTCCAGGTCGTTGTCGATGGCCATGTAGAGATTGGAGATAGTCTGCGCCTGAATGCCCTGCGAGGCATCGACAATCAGAAGCGCTCCTTCGCATGCGGCAATCGAGCGCGACACTTCGTAGGAGAAGTCGACGTGTCCCGGAGTGTCGATAAGATTGAGTATGTATTTTTCTCCGTCAATGGCGTATTCCATCTGTATGGCGTGGCTTTTAATTGTTATGCCGCGCTCACGCTCCAGGTCCATATCGTCGAGCACCTGCGCCTGCAAGTCCTTCGGAGCTACCGTGCCGGTATATTCAAGCAGACGGTCGGCGAGGGTGCTCTTGCCGTGGTCGATGTGCGCTATGATGCAGAAATTCCTTATATTTTTCATCGTAATGACATCTGAAATTAATAATATCCGAATAAGCAAACAGCTCCGGATATCATATTTTTTGGATTGCAAATTTACAATTTTTTTTTCACATTTCATACCGCTTGTACTGATTTCGACATTGATGACGGCAGGAAATCAGCAAACGAAGGGAGCGCCGCCACATTGAAGTGACGACGCTCCCGGTTTCAAAATCAGTTATCTATATTCTCCGGAGGCAAAACGCCCCGTGAGGATTCCTGTATCAATAATTCCACTGACAAGCCACCATCTGGAGATTGTCGCAGCCTACCGTACGGAAGTCGGTGATTGTGTTGTAACGGCAATTGATGTAGCGGAGCGCGGTATCGAAGGATACGTCGAGCATGGTCAGCTGGTTGTTGTTGCAGAGCAGACGCTCAAGCAATGTCTGGTTTGAGAGATTGAGTGTAGTAAGGTCATTGTATGAGCAGTCGACGAACAGCAGGTTTGGGCAATTGTCGACCGATAGCGCGGTCAGGTCGTTGTATGAGCAGACGAGGTCGATGAGTGCGTTGCAGTTGCTTACCGCAAGCTGTGTCATGTTGTTGTCGGAGCAGATAATCGTGCTGACAGCGGGAAGTCCGTTGATATAGAGTTTCGAGATTTCGTTATCGTCGACATTGAGGTTAGTCAGGTTTTCAACACCTGCGAGCGCTATCGCAGTCAGTTTGTTGTAACCGCAGTAGAGGTTCTTGAGCGCCTTGCAGCCGCTGACGTTGAGAGCTTCGAGATGGCATCCCTGGCAGTTGAGTGTGACAAGCGTGGGAGAGTTGGCCACTGAAAGCTCGACGAGCAGGTTGTTGGAGCAATTGAGGGTCTTAAGCGCGGTAGTGCCCGACAGGTCAATGTCTGCCAGACGGTTGCGGTAGATTTTGAGCTCGGTAAGAGCCGGGCAGTTGTCCGACGAGAAAGAGGTCAGTTTGTTGCGCGAGGCATCGAGTTTGGCCAATGCCGGGTTGGCGTTGACTACAAGACCGGTAAGATTGTTGCGCGAAATATTTACTTCCTGTAAAGCGTCGAAACCGGAAAGGTCAAGCACACCTGCAAGATGCTTGTCTTTCCATTCGATTTTGGTGACATGGCCGTTCTCTACCGTGACACCTTCCCATGTTGCGGGTGACTTGGTATCACTGATATTAAGGGCTTGAGCGTTGGTAGCATCCCTTTCACCGGGTTGCGACAAAAAAGCCTGAAGTTGCTTCAACTCATTTTTGTCAATCTTTTGAGCGAAAACTCCGGTGCATCCTATCATCAGAGCAATCAATAAAACAGCTTTTTTCATAACTAATAGTTGATTAGAAGTTTTATTACCTAAACAACCGCATGTTATGAAAAGTTTATTCAGCCGCAATAAAAATTCATAATCTTGTGATGACCGGAATCAGGGAATAAAATCAGAACGGTGCCGGGACATCGGACGACGATGAACCGAGGTCGACACTTCCGCCTGAGAAGGGATCGCTCACGGGAGAAACAGCGCCCGAATCATCGCCGGAATTTATGCGCGAGCCTACGGTGGCCTCTCCGTATATGGGGTCTTCGTCGGTCCAGTTCTCGAACCGGGTGTATTGACCGCGGAAACGCAGACGCACGTCGGTGACCTGTCCGTTACGGTGCTTGGCTATGATGAACTGGGCGAGATTGCGTATGTCGTGCCCTTCGGCATCGGTATCACTCTTGATGTAGTATTCCGGACGGTGGATGAAGCATACGATGTCGGCATCCTGCTCGATGGCACCCGACTCACGGAGGTCGGACAGCTGCGGGCGCTTGCCGTCGGTACGCGATTCGACGCTTCGGTTGAGCTGCGACAGGGCCACGATAGGTATGTTAAGTTCCTTGGCGAGCTGTTTGAGCGAACGCGATATCATGGACACCTCCTGCTCGCGCGAACCGAATTTCATGCCCGACGCATTCATCAGCTGGAGGTAGTCGATGATGATGAACTGCACGTTGTGCTCGCGTACAAGACGACGCGCCTTCGTGCGCAGTTCGAAAATCGACAGCGACGCGGTATCGTCGATATAGAGCGGGGCGCTGTACAGATTCTTGATACGCGCCATCAGCTGGTCCCACTCGCGGTTGTCGAGACGTCCGCTCTTGATTTTGTCGCTTTCAAGCTCACACGTGTTGCATATCAGACGGTTGACAAGCTGGATATTCGACATTTCAAGCGAGAAGATAGCCACGGGGGTATTGTAATTGACCGCCATGTTCTTGGCCATCGAAAGCACGAAGGCGGTCTTACCCATTGCGGGACGAGCCGCGATAATGATAAGGTCGCTCCGCTGCCAGCCCGAGGTTATCTTGTCGAGGTCGTGGAATCCCGATTCAAGACCCGACATACCGGAAGCGCGGTTGGCGGCTGCCTCAATCTGCTCAATTGCCTGCTTGATGACGGGGTCGACCTGCGTAAAATCCTTCTTCACGTTACGCTGCGAGATTTCAAACAGTTTGCCTTCGGCCTCCTGCATGAGGTCGTCGACGTCGTTGGTCTCGTCGTAAGCCTTGGCCTCGATGTTAGAGGCGAATGAAATCAGTTCGCGTGCCAGATATTTCTGCGCCACGATGCGGGCATGATACTCGACATTGGCCGAAGAAGCCACGCGCGATGTCAGTTCGGCTATAAACGCCGGGCCGCCCACCTCTTCGAGAGTGCCGTTGAGGCGCAGCTGCTCCATGACAGTGAGCATGTCGATAGGCCGCTGAGCGGCGCCGAGAGTCTGTATGGCCTGATATATTTTCTGATTGCTCGGCTCATAGAAACTGCCGGGATGAAGGATGTCGCACACCACGGTATAGGCGTCCTTCTCGAGCATTATCGCTCCGAGAACGGCCTCTTCAAGGTCCTTGTCCTGGGGTTGCAGACGACCCAGTGTATCTATTTTCGATTGCTCCCTGTATTGGGGGCGGGACCCGTCGCGGCGTCCCTGCTTGTTGACAAAATCCATTATCCAATATTTTATCACAAAAGTAGCAAAATTGAGGCGTAATGCCAAACACGGCGACGCAGAAATATCAACACGATATTTACAACCGCGCCGACCGGATGTAAGTAAGAGATTGCAAAAATCCGCATCACATAATTTTAGACAATCTGTAAATGACAATCTGTAAATATTGAGTAACTTTGCAATTTGTCATCTATAATATATATCGATATGATAGCATTTCCCAACGCTAAAATCAATATAGGGCTTTTCATCACCGCCCGTCGACCCGACGGATACCACGACATAGCCTCCGTCATGATGCCTGTTGACTGGTGCGACATACTTGAAATCGTACCGGCTAAGGATGGCGTTACGACACTTACTGTGACCGGGAGACGAGTGGACTGCCCTCAGGAAAAAAATCTTGTCATGCGTGCCTACCGCGCCATGGCGGAGCGCTACAATCTGCCTCCCGTAGATATATTCCTGCGCAAAATCATACCTGACGGAGCCGGGCTGGGCGGTGGCTCGGCCGACGCAGCTTTCACCATAACGACGCTCGACAAGCTCTTCGGCCTCGGTCTGTCGGATGACGTCATGACCGGAATAGCCGCGACAATAGGCTCCGACTGCCCGTTTTTCATCTATAACAGACCCATGCACGCCACCGGCACCGGCACCACCCTGTCGCCCGTCAGCCTCAGTATGAAGGGACACACGCTCGTAATAGTCAAGCCACATGTGCATGTATCCACGGCCGAAGCCTACGGCGGGTGCCGTCCGCGGCCGTCGACGCTTTCCCTTCCCGACGTGCTGGCTACAGTGCCTCCTGAAGAATGGAAACAGGCCGGCATAAAGAATGATTTTGAAGAAACGGTATTCTCCCACCACCCTCTCATAGCCGAAATCAAATCCACATTATATGATATGGGTGCTGAATATGCATCGATGTCAGGGTCGGGAGCGAGCGTGTTCGGTATCTTCGGGCGTGACATTTTGGCAGAAGATATTGAAAAGACATTCCCCGAAACGGATTTTCATATCTCAAGACTTTGAACGTTAACGCATTTTATTTGTTATCATTGTAAGATTGTCCTTAAGGGCAAAGTTTGGCAAGATTTTTGCATATTCAAACCTAAATAAATTATAATTACACATGAGTCAGAAACAGCATAACCACTCCGCCAAGGAGACCAAAGAGACTGAAATCAAAATCGAAAATCCCGATGTCGAAGCCGATGACGTGCTCGGCGAGGGAGCAGCCGACGTATGCGATACCGAGGATGACGGACAGTCATCGGAAATCGAGGCACTGAAACAGATGCTTCAGGAACGCGAGGAAGCCCTTGAGAAAGAGAAAAAAGAGTATCTATTCCTGATGGCCGACTTCGACAATTTCAAGAAACGTACACTCCGCGAGAAATCGGAAATTATAAAGAACGGCGCAGAAAACGTGCTTAAAGGCATTCTCCCCATCCTCGATGATTTCGAACGAGGTATAGAGGCGATAAAGGATGATGCTACCGCCGCATCGGTTAAGGAAGGAATGGAACTTATATATAATAAGTTCGTAAAATATCTGCAACAGAACGGCGTAAAAGAGATACCGACCGAGAACGCCGACTTCGATGTCGACCTTCACGAAGCGATTGCGATGGTTCCGGTGGACGATGAAGCGAAAAAAGGCAAGGTGATTGACACGATTGCCAAAGGCTATACACTCAACGATAAAGTGATACGTCACGCCAAAGTCGCTGTAGGCCAGTAAACGAACGCACCATGGAGTTCTGTAAAATCGCGAACTTATAAGCATTGTGAATTAAAAGAATTATGGCTACCAAAAGAGATTACTATGAAGTGCTGGGTGTGGACAAAAGCGCCTCAGCCGATGAAATAAAAAAAGCGTACCGCAAACTGGCACTCAAATATCACCCTGACAAGAATCCGGGCGACAAGGCTGCCGAAGAAAAATTTATCGAGGCCGCCGAAGCATACGATGTGCTAAGCGACCCTGACAAACGCGCCAAATATGACCAGTTCGGCCACAACATGGGTCCGCAAGGCTTCCCCGGCGGCGGAGCAGGCGGTTACAGCGCCGGATTTGACATCAACGACATATTCGAGCACTTCGGCGATATATTCGGTGGCCGTTTCGGTGGCGAATGGGGCGGAGCGACAGGCGGCCGCCAGCGCGCTCCCCGCAAACCGACGCGCAAGGGTTCCGACCTGCGCATCAAGGTCAAGCTCACGCTTGCCGAAATCGCGACCGGCATATCAAAGACACTCAAAATCCCGACCCAGGTCAAGTGCGAGCACTGTAACGGCACTGGCGCCAAGGACGGCACGGCATTCACGACGTGTGCCACATGCCACGGCACAGGCGTGGTGACCCAGGTGCAGCAGACAATTCTCGGAGCCATGCAGTCGCAGTCGGTATGCCCCCACTGCAACGGCGAGGGCAAAACCATAACACAGAATTGTACTTACTGTCACGGCGAAGGCACCGAACGCAAGGAACAGCTCGTCAGCTTCAACATACCCGCCGGCGTGACCGACGGCATGACGCTTACCGTAAAGGGGAAGGGCAATGCCCCGCGCCACGGCGGCGTCAACGGCGACCTTCTCGTCGTGATTGAGGAAATCAAGCATCCGGAACTGATACGCGACGGCAATGATGTAATCTACAACATCATGCTCGACATCCCTACCGCCACTCTCGGCGGCGCCGTCGAAGTGCCTACTATCACCGGACGCGCACGACTCAACATCGCAGCCGGCACACAGCCCGGCAAAGTGCTCCGCCTGCGCGGCAAGGGTCTCCCCTCACCTGAGGGACGCGGCACCGGCGACGAACTTATAAATGTGATGGTCTACATCCCCGAGCAACTTGACGACCGCATACGTTCGGCTGTTGAGACAATCAAAGATGACCCCAACATCAAACCGTCTGAATCGACCAAACAGCGTCTCTTCTCAAAACTGAAACATATTTTCGAATAAGACATTCATACCGCGTAATACGGTATCTCATATACTAAAATTTAAAGAGGAGACTGCAAAACCATACCTTCCGCAGTCAATCATCGCCTTTGGCGCTTTTTGCTCTGCAAAGAAACCGCGGCTACTACACAATGCACGCTGATAATCAGCTTTGTAGTAGCCGCGGTTTCTTTGCGACAAAAAGCGCCACAATCCGAAATTACAGTGCACATTACAAATTCCATTTAATATCGCTTTCCGCGGTAAAAAACCGCGGCTACTATAACGCGCTATGAGTCAACCACGTAGCAGCCGCGGTTTTTAACCGCGGACAACAAAGCCGACAATTATTATATTGGCATGCACTGCAATTTCGGCTTGAACCACAAAAAGCGCCAAAGACAGCAATTGACTGCGGCATGATAAAACCGAGTTATGCAACACACTCTTCTTGCGGGAGATAACTGGCATTAGCTCATCTCCCATTATCACTATTCTTCGACCCATCCACAAATAATAAAAACAGCACGAAATCACTTCGAGCTGCTTTCCAGAGACAAAATTATTTTAATTATAATACTTAAGTAACTGTTTAAAATTATTTTATACTAACCATTCTCATTATTTTAATATTCTGCCGGAGTCTTTTTCGTCGCTTTCCGTCTCGTCATCAGTCATGTAGCTCGCTACACTCCTTCTTCCTCACCGGAAATCGCCTGAAAAATCCTTCCGTCATAATATCAAAATAATTTTGAACAGTTACTTATTTAATGAGATTTTTTTAATAAGATATTTATATCAGAGTTGTCAGTAATAATGATTATTAGTTTTATAATACCAGTATTTTTGCATCGTTTATTGCCGATTCCAATGTGGCTTGTGTCACAGGCAAAGCTTCTGACACCATAATATCATTGCCTACTGCTACCGAAAATAGCTCTTCAGGCGTAGCAGCAATAGTGACCGCAATACCGGTCATTACTATTAAGATAACAGATTTAAGGAATCTGTTTCTTATATAAATTTTTGATCCCGTTTTCATTTTACCTTGAAATATGACCCCGTTATGGTTATATATAATAGTGTTTATACCTATTCTTTTCAAACATCTGCCATACATATATAGACATAGCCTACCTGACAGGAATTATAACTGGATTGTTTACAATATCTACTTATCCAAGTATAGCTGCAAGAAATAATGTTAATATACGTTAATATTTTAAATGTGTTGTATTCAGCCAAAATTTATCGGATTAAATCTAAGTCAACTAAACCCGAAGAGAGTATTCGGGAAGCACAACTTATATGCAGATGACTCAAATAAAATCTTAAACCATGTATATTAACACATTACCAATTACAATTTGTTTTGACGTGACTTTATATCAATAAAATTCACGTGCAAATTAATTTTCCATTTTCACCTGCAAAATTAATATCAAAATTTGACTAAACAAAATTTTTAGGGGGAAATACCCCCCCCCCCCCGTTAATATTATTTAACATTTAAAAACGTTGTAACGACAGCCACACGGGATTTACTTTCCCGCAAAAACAGCTCAATCATGATTTCCGGCGCACATTAAGCAGGTGCAAATATTACTGACCACGGACGAAAACCGCAGCTGCGACAAGACGCTGTAATCAAATGCGTAGTGCAGCGTTTTTTAATGCCGACAACATAATATGTCATGCACCGTAATTTTAGCTTGTGAGGCAAAAACTGCCATATAGAACGAGAGAGATTCCGGAACTGCTTTATCCGGAATCTCTCTCTCGATAAATTATTGATGTCCTGCGTCAATTAGATCCAGCGCACATAGGCGAAATCCTGACGGTGGGGCAGATTGGCATTTACGGGATACAGACGGTATGCGTAACGGAATACGCCGGGATCGTCGGCTTTACCTTTGCATTCGTAGGTAAGAACATTTCCTTCCTCTTTGCTTACCTTGAAAGGAGCGACTTTCCAAAGTTTCTCTTCGCCGTCCTCGACTTTGTAGCATACCATTTCGAGGCCGAGATCTTTACCGAGTCCGTTAGTATCGACGATAGCCTTAACGTAATAATCCTGACCGGTAACGTTATTGGCGGCTTCCTGAGTCTCTACATCGAATACCTTGATACCGTCCCATGCAGCGGCGACTTTCTCTTTCCATGCCACGATTTCTTTTGCAAGAGCGAAATCCTTGGCGGCGAGTTTCTTGTATCGGGCAGCCTCTTTGTCGTAGAAGCGGGCGATATAGTCGTCAATCATACGCTTCATGGTGAAGTGGGGGGCAATGTCGCCGATAGAACCCTTGATATACTGAATCCAGCGGGGCGAGTAGCCTTTGGAGTTCTTCTCGAAGTAGAGGGGAACGATTTCGTTCTCAAGCATCGAGTAGATGGTAGCTGCATCGAGTTTGTCCTGCTGTGACTGGTCGGTGAATGTGCGACGGTCGGTAAGAGCCCAGCCGGCATTTTCGTTGAAACGGTAGCCTTCGTACCACCATCCGTCGAGCACCGAGAAGTTAAGCACACCGTTCATTTCGGCCTTTTCACCCGATGTACCCGATGCTTCGAGGGGACGGGTCGGAGTGTTCAACCAGATGTCGACACCGCTGACAAGACGTTTTGCAACTATCATGTTGTAGTCCTCGAGGAAGATAATCTTGCCGAGGAACTGCGGCATGCGCGAGATTTCCATGATGCGCTTGATAAGGCCCTGGCCGGCGCCGTCGGCGGGGTGTGCCTTACCAGAGAACACGAACTGAACGGGGAACTGCTCGTTGTTGACGATTTTTGCGAGACGTTCGAGGTCAGTGAAAAGGAGGTGTGCACGCTTGTAAGTGGCGAAGCGGCGTGCAAAACCGATGATGAGGGCGTTGGGGTTGATTTTGTCGACGATTTTCATCACGGCCGAGGGATCACCCTGATTGGCGAGCCATTTAGCCTTGAAATCGCGTTTCACGAAGTTGATGAATTTGGTCTTCAGCTTCATGCGCATATCCCAGATAGCCTCGTCGCTTACATCGAAGATACCCTTCCATGCCTTGGGATCACTCTGGTTCTCGAATACCTGCTCGCCGAGATGCTTTGCGTAGAATTCCTTCCATTCGGAAGCGGCCCACGTGGGCATGTGCACACCGTTGGTGACGTAGCCTACGTGTGATTCCTGCCAGTTGTAGCCTTTCCAGATACCGGCGAACATCTTCTTCGATACTTCGCCGTGGAGCCAGCTCACACCGTTGGCTTCCTGACATGTGTTGAGTGCGAATACGCTCATCGAGAAGCGCTCGTTGGTGTTGGGATTCTCGCGGCCCATGTTCATGAGGTCGTTCCACGAAATACCGAGTTTTGCGGGATATTCACCCATATATTTTCCGAAGAGACCTTCGTCGAAGTAGTCGTGACCGGCGGGCACGGGAGTGTGCACGGTGTAGAGTGAAGAAGCACGAACCATTTCGAGAGCGACGTTGAAGTCAAGATGCTCTTCCTGTACGAAATCTACGAGGCGCTGGAGGTTGAGAAGCGCTGCGTGACCTTCGTTGCAGTGGTAAAGCTGGCTCTTGATGCCGAGTTTCTTGAGCATGAGCACACCGCCGATACCGAGGAGGTATTCCTGCTTGATACGGTTTTCCCAGTCGCCGCCATAGAGCTGGTGGGTGATGACGCGGTCAAACTCGCTGTTCATGTCGAAGTCGGTATCCATCAGGTAGAGGTTCATGCGGCCCACAGCCACTTTCCAGATGTGAGAGTAGATGATGCGTCCGGGATAGGGAACCTCGAGGATTACGGGATGACCGTTTTTATCGCATACCTGCTCGATGGGGAGCTGGTTGAAATTCTGGGGCTCGTAGTTGGCAATCTGCTGACCGTCGACGCTGAGTGTCTGGGTGAAATAGCCGTAACGGTAGAGGAAGCCGACTGCAGTCATGTCGACGCAGCTGTCGGATGCTTCCTTGATATAGTCGCCGGCAAGTACGCCGAGACCGCCGGAATATATCTTCAGGCAGTTGCAGAGGCCATATTCCATAGAGAAGTAAGAAACCGAAGGAACATCCTTGCGCATCGGTTTCTTCATATATTCCTGGAACATACCGTATACATGTTCGATACGCTCCATGAATTTGGGGTCGTTGATGATTTCTTTCTGACGCTCTGAAGAAAGGCGCTGAAGGAGCATTACAGGATTTTCACCGGTAGAACGCCAAAGCTCGGGATTGAGATCGCGGAAAAGCGATTTGGCGTCGCTGTTCCATACCCACCAAAGGTTTTTGGAAAGCTTCTCCAGAGGTTTTAACTTTGAAGGTAAGTCTGAGTTAACAGTCATGTCACGCCAATTGGGGACATTTGAGTTGCTTACTTGAAGTTTCATTGTGTATCTTTTTAATTGTTGTAATAGTTACTTTTTTTTAAGGAAATGCAATATGTAGCTGTTATCACAAAGTATCAGATGCTATGATATGATGCTGCCGCGGTCATCTTCGCTTTTCAGCATTGCGCAACGCTATGCGGAAAGCATCATCGTACCATTCCATGAAATGGCTCCAGGCAGCTTTTGAGGAGGTATTCATCGCAGCTTTAGCTATTTTCGCACGTTCGGCAGGCTGAGCGCTTATCAGCGAGAACAACGATTGCGCTATGGCACCGGCCACTTCGTTGTAGTTGGAGTCGGTACGAGGTATTACATTGACGCCTGACACGGTGAACTCCGGTCGGGATGAGGCCAGAATCCAACGGCCGAAGCCTGAAAGCGACGTTGTGACGGCGGGCACACCGAATGCCACACTCTCAAGAGGCGTATATCCCCACGGTTCGTAATATGACGGGAACACGGTAGCGTCGACACCAATCAGAAGGTCGTAATACGGGGCGTTGAATACACCGTCGTCGCCGTTAAGATAGCAAGGCACGTAAATGACGGTCATGCTGTCGTTGGCATCGGCTCCGAAACCAAGCTGATGTATGCGGTTTATAATCGGATCCTCGTCGTAATTATGCAGTGAATGGGTGATTACGGCATCGGGAAGTCCGGCAGTACTATTACGGGCAATCGCTTCCTGAAGGTCTGCCCTGCCCTTGTCGACCCATGCGGGAACCATAACGAGAGCGAGCACACGCGACTGAGTGCGTCCGCGCAGTGCATTGATGCTGTCGAGGAACACATCGATACCCTTGTTGCGGTATTCGCAACGACCTGATGTAGCCACGATAAACGTATCGTCGCCAAGCTGCTTGCCGGTAAGGGCACGTGCCACGCCGAGCAATTTCGCGCGCGCCTGTTGCCGTGCGGCGTCGAAACGCGTACGTGCCGGCACAAAATTTTTCTCAAATCCGTTGGGAGTGACCACCGCAGGCTTTATGTCAAGAAGCTGCTCGCACTCCACGGCGGTAATGTCGCTGACGGTAGTGAAACAGTCGGCGGCGTGGGCTGCCGCTTTCTCAAGCGAGTGTTTCGACTCCATATTGAGTTCACGGGCCATCTGGTCGCCGTTATAGCCTTTGAGATAATCGTAGAGAGGTTTGCCGTTACCGCAGATACTGCGTCCGATGCTCGTGGCATGAGTGGTAAATACGGTCGCAACCGCAGGAACTTTCCATTTGAGATAAAGGAGACCCATTCCGGTAGTCCACTCGTTGAAGTGGGCTATCACATCGTCGGGGCAGCCTTCATAATCGTATATGCTCTGTATCACGGCTGCGGCGGCAACAGCGAATGCGCAGCCTTCACCATAATCGCCGTAGGCATGCAATGAATCGACGCCGTAGCGGCTCCACATCTCGCCGTAAATTTCATTGAGGTGAGCATATACGCCATTGAAATCGACCAATACGGCTATAGGCTTGCCGGGAATATCCCAACGGCCTATGCGCACTTTAATATCATAAGGGAGTTGCGCCGATCTCCTCCAGGATTTGAGCAGCGATTGATTTTCGACAAAAAAAGGTGAAGGATTCTTATCAGACCACACATCGGGCCCGACGAAAATCACTTTGTCTTTATAGAGCTTTTGAAGCGTTTTGGCCTTGGTAGAGAGCACGGTATATATACCGCCAATCTTGTTACAGACCTCCCAGCTTGTCTCGAAAAGCAGATTGAGACGACATTCTTCTTTTTTTCCTTCTATCATTATACCTTTAAAATATACTTTCGGAGGAGCATGATTTGAGACCGCAAAGGTAATAAAAAATTAGAAATATACAAAAAAAATATAGTGCTATCTCATTATGAATGACTTACGATATGTATTTTTGCATAAATCAAATTAATAACGCCTGCCGCCGTTGTATGTGCGGCTGCAGGCGCATGTATCGACAAGGAAAAGATTAAATCCTTCCCTATTATAGTTGAATTACGAAATCCCTTTTATCAATATTTATCTGACCTCCTTTACAACCGATCCGTCGCTGTACACCACAATATTGATACCTTTTACCGGAGCGGACAACCTTACGCCACGAGCATCGTAGCGCGCTGTCTCGTAACGGGCACCGCCGGAGATGACATCGTCCACTCCAGCCGAACTGTCATAGAGCGTAACCGGAATATCGGCGAATGCCTCTGGAAGCGGCGCCACCAGTTCATCAGTCAGAAAGTCGGTGTACCTCAGTTTTATTGAAGACTGCCCGGGTTCGACGAAAAATATGAAGAAATCAATGTTGTAGGAATCAATCCATGTCAGATTCTGGTTTGAATGGCTTTGCTCATACATATCATCCAAAACGAACGAAGTATGGTTGACAAATCCAGGTACTACGCCTTTCCCCACAGGCTTATAGGTATATTCGACTGTATATTCTTTAGTAATATCGAGGCGCAGGTCATTTATGTCAAGCTCGTTTCCGGCGGTATCGCTGACTTTTACCGACGCAATTTCAAGATGTGGCACCAGTTCGTGGTCAATCTTTACAGTAAATGCAACCGGTTGCGATGCATCCTGTATTTCCTGCACTTCACCACTGTAATTTTCAAACACGACTTTGGCTTTATACTTTTTGCCGTCTTCAAGCACAAAATTTTTATAATCCTTGTAACGAGGCAATATGTCGAACGAAACAGGCACATTTATCTCGCTGTGTTCATAAACGGCGACCGGTATACTTTTAAGCAGAACACTTTGGCTGTCATCTGCGTATGAGATATATACAGACAGTTTGCCGCCGTCGATATTATCGCCGTCATTGGCTATTGTCACCTCAGTATTTACGGTAGTGAACAGTGTCGCTTCCGAAGATATTTCGAAAGGTTTGACATAACGCAGTCGGCTGCTTACAGCAGGTATATTGGAAAGTGTCGCCACGCCATTTTTGACTGTTGCAATGAGATGATCCTTATATCCGTAAACCTGCATCGATTTGGGCTCCATGCCGTGGGCTTCGCTCACCGGTACAATTATATAACTGCCATCGGGAACTCCGGCGAAATCAGAAGTTCCGATCTGAATGTCTTTAAGTGGGAAGTATTGCCCCTGGTCTTCGGATACAATTTCATCACGCTCAAGAGGCGAGCTGCACAAAGTCCTGACTTTAACTCCGTCAGCATTCAAGAGGTCGAGTTTGAACAGACCATTGTAAGCACGCAATGAGTTGCAGAATATGCCGTCGAGACGTATCATTGCGGGATTGTCGGCGGCAATAGCCTCTCCTTCATTCTCAACGGTGAGACCGGAGTGGTCGAAATCATTGTGCTTGGCATCCCAAAGCATCCACAGGTCCGGATTGTAGGGCGCGGCTTCAAAGTATGGATAGCGTGGGTGCACGGTGATGAAATTCTGCATGTAGGAGTAGGTGTGCTGTTTCCCATTGTGATCGGGTGTGAGTGCGCACACATTGTAATATCCGTCGGCATCGCCGTTCCAGCCCCAGTTGATATGCACAAAGCCGTTCGAGTCATAGCCGTCGGCAATAAAGCAGTGACCTCCGCCGCCGAAAGGAGTTGCCTGACCGTTCATTATCACCGGGAAACCATTGTCAAACTCCTCTTTCATGCGTGCGACCCATTTCTGCGTATCCCTGTATGTGCCGAAATGGGTGAATACATTAGCGTCATAGCCGAAATTTTCGGACATAGCCGTGGCGCAGTCCTGGTCGAACGATGAACTTTCACTCGACGTATACTGCATGTGGGTGGCAAATCCGCAGTCGCGCATCAGCAATGCCACTGCATCAGCTTCGTTAGCGCTCCAGTCGCCGTCGAGATAAATGTCACGCATATTGTCAAAGTCATACACCGAGTGGCTGAGATCGTAGGGTATCAGACCTGCTGCATCATCTTCGCCGTAGAAGCTGACATAACTGCCGCTGCCATGCCCGCGTTCCGGCCACTTATGATACTTGATAATCTGAGCCATAGCCGTGGCAACGCATCCGGTAAGATAGGATGTCGACGGTAACATCTCATTATATGGCGCCAACTGATACCACCTGGTTTTCACCAATGGCGCCACCACAGGCGTTGCGGGTTCATCGGCCTGCGCCATCGGTTTTACCAAGCCCTTATCTACAGCATCAAGCCAATGACGTAACGCGTCGGGCATATTGCTTTCATCAATATACCCGCGGTCGGAATATCCGAGCACCGGACCCATATTCTCGTCGCCGGCAATGATTACAAAACCATTGCCACGGCTCCTGTCATTAAATATATAGTACGGCTCGACAGCAGTCGTGACGCTTTTATCGGAAGCCGGCACCCGGTCGGGAGCCGCGACATCGACATACCGCGATGCGATTCTGACAGCCCTGTCATATCCGATATTGCCGGCAGCAGCTGTCATGACAGCAGTAGCCGCAGTAATTGATAAAATAATTTTCTTCATTGCAAGATTATTGATATGTGTTTGTTCTTCAATAGCCTATATCTCAATTTTCACTGCAAAATTAAGCATAAAAATCGAAATGCTCAATAGGCTGCTGAAACATATCACAATGATGGGCGCCTGCATCATCCGCCGCATACAATTACCTGCAGCCCCATTCTTTTTTACATTGCAAAGCGAAACTATCAATCAAGTACCGGATATTCGAATCATATTAAATGTGTAAACATGCAAAAAATGCCAAAATATATTTATGAGGGATTTAAATTTATTGTACATCTGAAAAATTATTAGTAACTTTGTATTGACAACGCGTTACGACCACCTCTATGAGAAAAATACTTTCAACTGTCATATTGATTTTTGCAGTCGCTTCCTTCAGCGGGGAGTGGCATGCCGATGCTAAGACTCCGGTTGAAAACAGAGTTGACCGCACGCCAACCGTATCGGTCGACAAAGGATATATTGAGCTTACCGCGCCCGATGCCGAGCCCGTGAAATTCGAGATTTTCTCCATTACCGGCCAGCTTATCAAATCGGTGACCGTCAAGGGCGCCACAACAAAAGTAGAACTTCCCAAAGGATTTTATATCATCAAGTGTGACTCGTGGACCAAGCGGGTTATGCTGCGATAACATACTCCCTTGCGCCGGTACCATGACCGGCAAGCGCTGTCGTTTGTGCATACTTCGGCATATCGATGCCATACAACCAAAAAATCAATACATTACATATCATACTAAGCATGAATTTCAAATTTAAAACAATGTGTACCCGTGGTTTGACCTTCGGGTTGATGTCAATCGGTGCCGCAGGCATCTGCGCCGCACAGAATACCGACAGCCGTTTCGACTCATTTCCCTCCTACGCGGGCGATGACCTCGAACTTGCCGTAAGCCCCCAGGGTGTCAAGTTTTCATTATGGTCGCCCGAAGCCGACGCTGTCAGGGTGCGTATCTATCCTACCGACCGCAACTCCAAGTCTGTCGAGACCATCGACATGACAAAAAGCGACAACGGTGTATGGCGCGCAGTAGCGTCGCCCGACCATCTCGGCCGCTTCTACACTTTCCAGATAGCCTACAACGGCAAATGGCTCGACGAGACACCCGGCGTATGGGCAAAGGCTGTAGGCACCAACGGCGAGCGTGCGGCAATAATCAATCTCGATGATACCGACCCGGCCGGCTGGGACGCCGACAAAGGCCCCGAAGTGGAGAGCATCAACGACGTAATTCTTTACGAGATGCACCACCGCGACTTTTCCATGCACCCCTCGAGCGGCATCGTGCACAAGGGCAAATTCCTTGCCCTCACTGAGGACGGCACGACTACCCCACTCGGCGACAAGACCGGCATCGACCACCTGAAGGAATTAGGCGTAACTCACGTGCATATACTCCCGTCGTACGACTATAACAGCGTGGACGAGACCAACCTTCCGTCCAACCAGTACAACTGGGGCTACGACCCGTTCAACTACAACGCGCCCGAAGGCTCCTACTCCACCGATCCCGCCGACCCTACAGTCCGCATACACGAAATGAAGGAGATGATAAAAGCGCTTCATGACGCAGGTATCGGCGTAGTGATGGATGTGGTATACAACCACACAGCCAACAACGACGACTCCAACTTCTCGCTCACCGCTCCCGGCTACTATTACCGCCACCGCGCCGACGGCTCCTACAGCGATGCCTCGGGCTGCGGCAACGAGACGGCATCCGAGCGCCGGCAGATGCGCGATTTCATAGTCAACTCAGTGAAATACTGGGCCAAAGAATATCACATCGACGGCTTCCGTTTCGACCTCATGGCAATCCATGACACCGAGACAATGAGCCGCGTAGCGAAAGAACTTAAGGAAATCAATCCGTCAATATTCGTATACGGCGAAGGCTGGACAGCAGGCGACTCGCCCCTCCCCGTCGAACGCCGCGCGCTAAAAGAGAACGTAGCCAAGATGGAGGGCATAGCAGTGTTCTCCGACGACATCCGCGACGCCATCAAAGGACACTACTCCAATGCGGCCGACCGCGGCTTCGCCACCGGCAAACCGGGCAACGAGGAGACCGTAAAAATCGGTATCGTGGCCGCTACGGCTCACCCGCAGATCGACTACAGCAAAGGCAACAATTCAAAATTCGCCTACGCCACTTCACCCTCACAGATTATAAACTATGTGTCGTGCCATGACGACCTTACCCTTACCGACAAGCTCGCCAAATCGATGCCCGACGCAAGTGTCGACGACCGTCTCCGCGCCGCCAAACTCGCGCAGACCATAGTGTTCACCTCGCAGGGCACACCGTTCATGTTTGCCGGCGAAGAGGTGTTCCGCGACAAGCAGGGCGTGCACAACTCCTACAAGTCGCCCGACTCCATCAACGCCATCGACTGGACGCAGAAACACACCTACGCCGACCAGTTCAACTACTACAAGGAGCTGATCAGACTGCGCAAGGCCCACCCCGCATTCCGCATGCGCACAGCCGAGGAGATTGCCAAAAACATCGTGTTCGACAAAGTCAATGAGCCCAACCTCATCAGCTACTCCATCAAGAACAACGCCAACGGCGACAGCTGGAAGGAAATCAAGCTCGTGTTCAACGGCAGCGACGACGCCAAGACCGTCAAAGTAGGCAAAGGCGACTGGACCATAGTGGCCGAAGACGGCAAAATCAACGCCGACGGCCTCGGCACCACCCGCGGAGGCAACATGACCGTAGCCCCCCGCTCCGCCCTCATCCTCGCCCGCACGAAATAACACCTTATTAATCTCACTTTACGCTTTCCGCGATAAAAAACCGCGGCTACTACCCGTCCTCACCCACGAGGCACAGATGTAGTAGCCGCGATTTTTAATCGCGGAATCGCATACTACGGCAAGTGCATTCCAATTATGACGATTGGAAAATTTTTCGTATATTCGCATATACATTACCGGATTACGGTCACTGAAGCAATCCAGCAGCCATGGAAGAAGAGATAAGCAATTCGTCACTCAATTTCATCAACCCGTCGGAGATAGAACTCGGCAACAGCATTGTCGAACTGTCACGGCGGCAGACGTGCATACTCTACTCCGCACGCTGGAACAGCCGCCGCTATGTCATCAAATCGCTGCACGCCGAATTTGCCGGCAATCCGGTCTACATCGAGGCTCTCCGTAAAGAGTTCGAGCTTGGCGTGCGCCTCGACCACCCCGGCATCATTCGTGTGGTCGCCTTTGAGGAAATAGCCACGCTGGGGCAGTGCATAATCATGGAATGGGTCGACGGCGAAACGCTCAATAAATTTCTGGCGGGAAAGCCCTCGCGGCACGAACGACGTAAAATAGCATGCCAACTGGCGGAAGCTCTCGCCTACATGCACCATGCCGGAGTATCGCACCGCGACCTCAAGCCCGACAACGTAATGATCACACATCGCGGACACGATGTCAGGATTATCGACTTCGGACTTGGCGACGCCGAATGTTTCACTAATCTGAAAAGCTCCCGGGGCACGCGCACATACGGCGCGCCGGAGCAGCAGGGTGCCCCGGCGATTGCCGGCAGTGCCGCCGACGTATATTCTTTCGGGATGATACTGCGTGAACTCCTGCCGCGATGGGAGAAGCGCCGGCTGATACGACGATGTCTGCGCACCGACCCGCAAAGCCGCCCTACGATGGCAGACGTAGCCAATGCGCTATCCGACCGACGAGGTGCCCGGATGATACAAATCTTTCTCTGGGGCACTGTCATTGCTACCGGTACAGCAGCAATATGGTTTGGCGACCGCCGGCGTGCAGACGACAGTCAACTGATACACGACGCAACACCGGAAGTAAAGACCGACACAATATATATCGTGTCGCCCGTTGCCCGGGAGACGATAATGGTGCAGGAACCGGCTGCCGGCGATACACGACAGGTCATCCCGACCGGAATCCCACTTATTCAAGACAATGGCCCGGCTCACAAAATGGACTCCCTGTTTGAAATATGCCGGAAGGAAGCAGACCGCAACTTAAACTCGGCAGTTGAAGAAATCAGAAAATCGACCAATTGGGCATACAGGGACAGCATCTTGCTGGTACTCGCAGAAAACAATAAACATACTGTCGCCAAAATGGAGCAAGCCCTGCGCGAAGCCGGTTGCAGCGAACGCACCATACATTCTGTCGCCAACGACGCATGGCTGTATATCACGCAGCGGCTGCCCGTACTAAATCAATAAGTCCGAAGTAAGGACTATGCCTGACTCCGGACTAAAAAATTGTAATGAAAAGTATTTTTATCAGAAATTCATTCCTTCGAGAGCATCCATGTACTGATCCATGGCGGCATCCATGTCGACGCCCGCGTCACCCGCCATTTCTGAAGCCGCCTTCGCCATCTTATTGGTTATTTCCGTATAACGCTTTATCTGCGCGGCATTCATTTCTCCGGCGCACTTGTCAATCTTCTCGCCGAGCGACTGAGCCGACTCCATATATGAGGCATAATCTGCCATAGCCGACATGTCACCCTTTGACGCTTTCTTAAGCAGTGATATATATTTGTCGACAAAACGTTCATACTCGTTAAGCATAGCATCTACATCAGATTTCGAAGCTACCTTTTCCGCCTCGCCATCGCCGGGGATATTCTCGAACATGGCTTCGTCGTCGACAACCACGTCATCGGCAATAACATCGTCGGCATACGGATCCGAAACATTTTCTGCCTGTTCGGCAACTGATTCCCGGGCTGCATCATCAGCCGCTTTCTCAGATTTTCCTCCGCATGAAGTCATAGCGAAAGCCACCATTGCAGCAATTGTCAAGAATTTAATTTTCATGATTTTGTAATTTAGTAAGATTGGTTAATAATTGATTGGAATATAAAAAAATTCCTTTATTGGTTGTCATCATCAAGTATGCGGTAGGTGATGCCTGTACGCGTTCCAGCCACGTAGGTATGAGGTATATCACTCCCGCGGCACAGCACTTTGCTGAAATAAGCAGGCGCATTCTGAGTGAGAGAGGTAAATTCCACTACATCGCCCGAATGCAACTTGGCATTGATTGACCGCACTACGTCGAACTCATTGCCGCACTTCCGGCTCAGTATGCAAAGCCTGTCGGGCGGCCAGCGCAGTTCCACAAAAGCGTGGTCGGCGATTTCATTGGCTTTGACTGTCTCCCCGAAATAATTTCCTGACTGCGCGGTTATGTCCTCGGCATTGTAATTCTCGATAAAATCCTCAATATCCCGGTAGCCGATAAAGACAGAAAGCACGCATAGTGTGAAACGCTCAGGAGTGTAGGCCGACCCGACATCCTTGACATAGCCCCAGATGCGCTTGAGCGTAGTAGGCGAAATCGGCTGCTTGACAGCACGCAGGATAGCTGACGATAGGAAATCGAAATCGGCCGGCGAAACAATTCGGCGATTGACCACATTTTCTACCTCCGAACGCAGCAACGCGATTACTTCCTGTGAATATTTTGTCTTTCTACCTGCCATCTTGCCATCAGTTGAATTGTTTATTGCAAATATAATGCAATTGTTTCAATCCATATCGTTCCATCTTATTCCAATTCAATCCACAATAGTAATCACATTATTTATAAATATCGATTATGAATACCGGAATATGCCCGCACGGCCGTTCAGCTTCCTTACAAAAACAAAGGTTTCCATTATTACCGATACGCCAATGTGCCAGACCGTACATAAAAAAATATTTGTAAATAAGAGAATTATTTGTTAACTTTGCAGTCGCTTTTTAGCATCCCGTGTGATGGGAAATTAAGGAGCAAAACTTAATTTTGAGTAACACATTAATTAAAAAACAATGGAAATTTTCAAACTGGCAGCCGAGCCCCGTACCGATCTCGGCAAGAAAGCTGCAAAAACTCTCCGCAGCGAAGGTAAAATCCCCGTAGTGCTTAACGGCAGCGAAGTTGTAGAACTCCCCTACACCGGCAAACTCAACGCAGGTGAGAAACTCGTGGAAATCGGCAACGGCAAAGGTATGATCACCACTGACCTTACCGTAACCAACGACGCTGTGCGCAAACTCGTCTACACTCCCGACATCTTCGCAGTAGAGCTCGAATATAACGGTTCAAAGAAAATGGCCGTGCTCAAAGAAATCCAGTTCCAGCCCGTTAAGGACACCATCCTCCACATGGATTTCCTCGAAGTAAACGACAAGAAACCCGTAGTAGTTGAAGTACCCGTGAAACTCGAAGGCCACGCCGAAGGTGTTAAAGCCGGTGGTAAGCTGAGCCTCTCGATGAAGAAACTCAAAGTACGCGCTATCTACACCAACATTCCCGAACGTCTCGTCATCAACGTTGACAATCTCGGCCTTGGCAAGACTCTCCAGGTAGGTGAACTTCACTTCGAAGGTCTCGAACTGGTCAACGCCAAAAACGCCGTTGTCTGCGCCGTTCAGCTCACCCGTGCTGCCCGCGGTGCACAGGCCAACGCTGCTAAATAATAGACTTATAGATGAAATATCTTATTGTAGGACTGGGTAACATCGGTGACGAATACCGCGGTACCCGCCACAACATAGGATTTAAAGTATTGGATGCCTTAGCTGAGGCGTCCAATACTTCTTTTACAACCGAACGATACGGCGACGTGGCCCAGTGCCGTCTGAAAAACAAACAGATGGTGCTGCTCAAGCCGTCGACCTACATGAACCTGTCGGGCAACGCCGTGCGTTATTGGAAGGAAAAAGAGAAAATCGAAATTGAGAACATACTCGTCGTGGTCGACGACATAGCTCTACCGTTCGGCGCCATACGCATCAAGCCGTCAGGTTCCGATGCCGGCCATAACGGACTGAAGAACATAGCGCAGATGCTCGGCACACAGACATATCCTCGTCTGCGTTTCGGCATCGGCGACAACTTCCCACGAGGCTGCCAGATCGACTATGTGCTAGGACATTTCACTCTCGACGAACGCCAGAAACTCCCCGTACGCGTAGATGTTGCAGTCGACGCCATCAAAGCCTTCGTGCTGTCTGGGCTGCAGTTCGCAATGTGTAATTTCAACAACAAATAATCATGGCCAAGAGTGAGGAACGCATTGACAAATGGCTTTGGGCCATGCGCATATTCAAGACGCGTACCGTCGCGACCGATTCGTGCAAGAAGGGACGCGTCAGCGTAGGTCCGACTGCCGACAGCTCGGTAGTGGTCAAGCCGTCACGGCTTATCAAGGTCGACGAAATAGTGCATGTGCGCAAGCCGCCGGTCACATATTCTTTCCGCGTCAAGGCCCTGACTGAAAACCGTCTCGGAGCGCGTCTCGTGCCCGACTACATGGAGAACATCACTCCGCAGGCTCAGTACGACCTTCTCGACGTAGTGAAAATATCGGGATTCATCGACCGTCGCAAAGGTCTCGGTCGCCCTACCAAACGCGAAGGGCGCGAACTGGCACGTTTCGCCGAGGAGGTAAACGACGGCTGGGATTTCGACGACAGCGATTTCAATGCCGACAGCCGCTACGACTTCGACTTTGACGAAGATGATTTCAATTGACACGCCACACACATTTCCGACTCTCCAATAAACTAACTACAACCGAAATATGATGCAACCACGCCAACTCAGATATGACGACGTGATAATCGATATAATCAATGACGATTACACCATTCTCCCGCTGCTCAGCCGTTTTTCGATTCCGCTCGGTGTAGGCAACGAGACTCTCGACGACGTGTGCCGTCGCAACGCCATTGATGTGAAAGCCCTCCTGCTGGTGCTCAACTATATCCGCACGGGCATCATCGACTCGTCATATATCAACGTGGTTTCACCGCTCGAAGTAGTCCGGTTCCTGAAAAATTCGCACGACTACTTCATCAACTACAAATTCGGACATATACGTAAAAATCTTATCGGGGCACTCGACCTCGAGTCTAACTCGACCAACGGGTTAATACTAAAATTCTTCGACACATTCGTAAAGAAAGTGGAAGAACATTTCCAATACGAGGAACGTAAGGTATTCCCCTATGTCGAAGCGCTCGTCAACGGCATGAAATCGGCCTACACGATAGAGATATTCGAACGCCACCACGAAGAAGTAGGAGGAGCGCTTGCCGAACTTAAAAACATCATATTGCGGTACTACCGCACCACGGTGCCCAATCTGATGTACGACGTGCTCGTCGACATATACAACTGCGAGGAAGACCTCGCCACACACTCCGACATAGAAAATAATCTGCTTATACCGATGGTGTACGATTTGGAAAAGAAATCGGGAAAATGAGACATCTCAACGTCATATTATGCACTCCGTCACCGATTGAATTCAACGGATTATGCAGCATCCTGCGCAACATACGCGAGATGTCAATCAGTTTCCGGGCCATCGAGCCTGCCGCCCTTGCCGAGAACCCGGCACTTCCGGTCAACGCCGACATATTCATCTGCGATCCCGTGGCACTTGCCACCCCCATGCTCCATGCCATCAGGCTCGCGTCGCCCAAAGTCAAAATGGTATTGCTTTACCATACCGCACTTCCTCAGAATTACGTCAAGGAATATGACGCAGCAATATCAATCTATGATTCCGAGGCTGCCATAGAGCAGACTGTCACATCGCTCTTCGCCAACCGCAAGACATCCGGAGTGGCGTCAGACCTTACGCAAAGGGAAAAGGAGATTATCATAGGGGTGGTAAAAGGGCTGTCAAACAAAGAGATTGCCGCACAAATCAATGTATCCGTCAACACCGTCATGACCCACCGGCGCAATATCGCCGCCAAACTCGAGATACACTCCGCAGCCGGTCTGACCGTATACGCTCTTATGAGCAATCTTATCACCCTCGACGAACTGTCGGAATAAGCCAGCCTCGACCTGTCAGGCAGCCGCGCACTCGATTACGCCCGTGATATGTTCCTGATGAGCTTCTATCTCAGGGGCATGAGTTTCATCGACATGGCATTTCTGAAAAAATCCGACCTGAAAAGTAACCGTCCGAAAAAAGCCGGCTTGATTTTTATTTTCGGACCGGTAAATATATTACTCTTCAGAAAAGTTGTATGGCAGAAGGCATTTTAATTGCTCCTCCTCCATTTCAGGTCTGATTTTCTCGAGCGTATGTTTAAG
>CAJLWO010000021.1 GCA_905210435.1 uncultured Bacteroidales bacterium | reverse complement strand
TGACATACAAAATCATAAAAATTACCCGATTCACAATGAACCGGGTAAGGGGGGGCTATGTCTCTATTTTTGTCTTAAATGAAAGAGCCGTGACCACCCCGGCCCAAGTCAGTCAAGTCAGACTTGTCCGACTTGTCTGACTTGTCTGACTTGTCTGACTTGTCTGACTTGTCCGATCAAAAGACCTTACCGACCGCCCTACTGCTCGAACCTGAAATAATACACCTCGCCCACTGATGCATCCCCCTCGGCGCTGACGCGCAGCCACAGCGGCATCTTCCCCGACAGCCGCCCCGGATTTTCCACCGGCACACGCAGCTCCTGTACAGCATGCTCGGCGACAGCACACTCCGCCCCGGATAGCTCAATGCGCCCGAGCGCCACCGGCTCGCCGTATATATCCCCGGCAAGCACCTCGATTGCGCCCGCCGTCCCCGTCGGCTTCATCGCCATCACGAACTCCGTCGGTTTGCTCTTTTCCATCAGGTCGAAATTGAAATACTTGTAGCCTGTCACCGACCCGTCGGTAAGGTTCACCAGCGGATTGACCGTCAGGTTCACCTCCTCCGGAGCCGCCGCAGGGTCTCCGTCATAGCGTCCCGGCCTGATATACGCGCCGTAAAAGCGCTTGTGGGGCCACCCCGTCTCCACTGCCGGGCTTTTTCCCGTATAGTGGCATGCAATACCCGCCGGATATGTCCGCAGCGGATTGAGGCCGTTTATCTCGAATCCCTCCGACGTATATTCCGCCTCGCTGATATGCACAGCACCCCCGGGGCCTTTCTCCACCGTCACCTCCACAGGCGCCACCATCGCCTGGCGCGAGAACTCGTCGAGCCCGCACTGACGGTGGTAGAATATGTACCATTGGTCGCCGAGGCGGCACAGGCCGCCGTGCGTGTTGCCGTTGGGATGCGCCGTATATATCACCGTGCCGTCGGGTAGCACCGTGCGACCGCGCCCGTCAATTATCGTGCCGCCGTAGGTCCACGGACCGAGAGGGCCGTCCGAATAGCAGTACGCCAGCGTATAGTTGCTCGAACCGAGACCGAAATCACCGTCGGCCGTCGAACGGCTGTACACCAGCACATACTTGTCGTCAATCTTCCTTATCGACGAAGCCTCGAAAAACCGTTCCCTGTCCGCCTGCGAGAATCCCGGCACAGCCCGCACCTTCACCTCCGTGCCCGGCTTGACCGTGCACATCGTCGTCGGGTCAAGCTCGGCCATAAAGCTCTCTTCAAATCCCCAGTAGCCGTAGACGCGGCCGTCATCGTCGACAAGCACCGCCGGGTCGAAACGAAGCACGCCATCGGTCAGTTTAGGGTCATCCTCGCTCCAGTTGCACACCTCAAACGGCCCGTCGGGGCGCGCACTGCGTGCTATCATCCCCTGCCGCCCCTCGTGCTGGTCGTTGGGATACAGGTAGTATGTCGGCACCCCCGCTTCATCTCTCACGACAGCCACATCGGGAGCGTAGAGAATATCGCCGAGGCCGTCGTCATTGAGCCGGTTACCGTCGCGGTCGGTCACGGCCGAGAATATCACCCCGTCGTAACGCCAGCGGTTGAGACTGTCGACAGGCGCCGACCACACCACGAACTCACGCCCGCAGAAATCGGTGACGCGGCTGTCGTGCGAGCCGTAGATATACACCCTCTCCCTCCCGGGATTGTCAGGATCCTCAAACACATGCGGCTCCCCGTCGGGTATATACTCCCACAGCGGCAGATACGGATTGGCGCCCGCGGCCTCCAATCCCCCTACGCCACCCAAACCCATAAAAATCCCCGCAAATACAACCCCGTACCCTGCAAATAATCGTGTTCCCATGGTCTTTTGCAATTTAAAATAATAAGTAACTGTTTAAAATTATTTTATATTAACCGTTCTCATTATTTCAATATTCTGTCGGAGTCTTTTTCGTCGCTTTCCATCTCGTCATCAGTCATGTAGCTCGCTACACTCCTTCTTCCTCACCGGAAATCGCCTGAAAAATCCTCTCGCCATAATATTAAAATAATTTTGAACAGTTACTTAATCTCCTGCAAATTAAATAAAAAACACCATACCCCGATGCAACAACCGTCGCAAAAGTTGACGCACACGTACCCCGGCTCTCACCGAAATTTAAACAAAAGAACAAAAGGGCTTGACAAATGTACGAAAAACAGGGTTTGAAACATTCTGTTTTTTCAAACAGGAGTACAAGGGAACAGGAGGTCCATTGCGCCAACACAATGCTGTTTACTTAAGGAATAATTCGTCAACGGAGAGCCGAAGGCTCTCCACTATTTGAACCACATTAGAGATACCCTCGCCACCTCAAGGAAACAGCATTGTATGCCATCACATCAGTATGCCTCACTGGACTACACTTTTGACGAGACACTGCGACAATCCCATTCTCTAATCTCCGCTCTTTTCCTGACATCCTCTAATCTCCTGTTCCATTGTACTCCTGTTTAAATATCCCGACACAACAGGATTTTTTTATTTTTTGTGCTTTTGTCAAGCCCTTTTGTACGTTTGTTGATAAAAACGGAGCGTGGGCCCCGTGACGGGGTCCACGCTCGATATTGTGTTTGTTATACTGATTACTGGATGGTAATAGTATAGGGATAAGTGGTGAGGTTGAGGACAACATGCTTTTTGCCTGCACCGGGAGTCGGCATGTTGGGAGCGTTGTCCCAGCCGAGGTTGTTCATGTCACCGCCGAGACTGAACGTCCAGTCGTTATTGGCACGAATCTTGAACGAACCGCTTGCGCCGAACTCTACGTCAGCCTCCCATACCAGGCCGTCGGCCGAAGGAGTAAGAGCAGTTTCTGCATCCCATCCGCCGGGTGTACAGTCGCCGATAAGACCGAGAGTTGCGATGTAGTAAGAGTCGAATGTAAGAGCGGGGAGGTTCACATGGTTCCAGTAGAGACCGGTGATGTCGGGGAGAACATTGTTGTTACCGCCGTTCGCCAGCTTGCCTTCAACATTGTGGTCAGTGATGGTGGGAGTACCGTCAACACCGAGGTTGAAAGTAGCAGCCCAGTCCTTCTCTGAAGTGAACTTGTAGCCACCTTCCGACAGGCGTGCGAACGCATAATAGTTGATATAGTCGCTGGTCTGCATTTCGGCTACGAGGGGAGAATTCCAGTCCCATCCTGCTGCATCACCCATGATATAGAGGTGGGGAATAGCGAGCTGGAAGTTGTAAGTACCTTCGATCATGTCGATGGTGAGGAGGTAAGTTCCGAACTCATACAGACAGCCTGCACCAGCATCCTTGTATGAACCGTCAGCATTGATTGACGATGCCATCAGCATGCCTGAAAGGTCTTCGCTACCGTTTTCTTCGGGACCGTAAGCCGAGTTGGCAAGGTCAGTCCAGTTACCGGCTTCGAATGTCGACTGCGGGATAATCTTCCACCACCAGCCGTCGGCAGCCTGATCGGGAGTAATGTCCACAACGAGTGTGAAGATCGGGTCATCGTAACCGCTAAGGTCAGAGTGGTTCATCTTGAGAGCAGTGGGAACGCTCCAGCCGTTGACCGTACCGAGCAGATAGTAGTTATCCTCGATAACGAGATCCGACGGGAACGGGGTCACATTAAATTTGAATGCTCCGAGATAGCTGTCCTCGTTGCCGATACGGTAGTTGTCGGCATAGACTGCGAAGCGGAGATAAACATCCTTAGCCGACGGAGCCTTGCTGATACATGCCACGTAAGCATTCTGGAAGTCGTCGGGAGTAATGTAAACCGTGTTATCAACTACAGAACAAGGCACCTCGCGTGAAGAAGCGAACGATTCATCCTTGCTCATATAGGTCACTACATTAAGCTCCTTGCCTGCGGGGAAGTCGGTCACGAGCAGGTTGGCCACAGGTATGTTGCGGCCGGCATCAGCACAGTCCTTAAGGACGAAGCTGGTTTCAGAGGGCAACTCTGCAGTCACACCTTCGACCGAGTATACCGGGCCTTGCGGGTTTGACTGAATAGGCGCATTTAAATCGGGGTCATCTTCGCAAGAAGTGGCTGCGAATGCGAGTGCGCCAAGCAAAAATATGCTTAATTTTTTCATATTATATTTATCTGATTTTATTAAAGTCATTTAAACTTTTTCTTCGGGAAGAATTTGATTGAAGCCATTTAAGAAATGTTTAAATGACTTCTATCGGAATCCGCGCCCTCCCCGAAGGGAGAGCCGGGTTTCCTTAAATTAGCGGTGCTGCTTAGAGAGCAACGAGGGTAATCTTGTAAGAGCCACCCTTGAGCTGAAGCTTTATATCACCGGAGAAGGAAGCGGGGCACTCGATGTTGCCGCCATCCTTCACGAGCTCGTAAGGAACACCTATTTCAAGAGCCTCGCCGTTCGAACCAAAATTTACCGAGCTCCATCCTGCGTCGCCGATTTTGAATGTTTCGCCTGCATTGATGGTAATGCCCTTGACAATCCAGTTATTCTTGAAGTCAGTGGTAAGGAACTCATTGCTTGTATCCCATCCATTCATATCTCCACGGATATACATGCCCGAAGGCTGGTCGGGGGTATCAGGCTCGTCGCATTCAAAGAGGATAGTATACTTGCCTGCCTTGAAGGTAAGAGTGACGCTACCTGTGAAGTTCTTATCGAATTTCAGGTTGCCGGGACCACCGTCGGCAGGATCAGTATTCAATTCGAAAGGTTTACCGGCCTCGAGAGTCGTCACTTCACCGCAAGTACCACCGAAGTTAATCGTAGTCCAGTTTGCATCTGCAACTTTGAATTCCGTATCCGCAGGTATTGTCACATCTGCGATATAGTAGACGCCTGCTGCATCGGTTGTCAGGAACTGCCATTCAGGATGCGACTCAAGCCAGCCGTCGTTACCCCAGTTGTTCATGCCGCCACGCAGATAGATACCGGTGGGCTGGCCGGGAACGATGATAGCGAGATACGTACAGTTGGCACGTGTCAACTTCACGACATTCGACTGATAGGTGGTGTTGGGATAGAGATCCGCACCGCCGGCAACTTCGATGTTGGCGACAAGGCGAGCATACAGATCATGATATCCGGTGGGGATTTCCTTATCGTTCTTGATGCCGAGAAGGTTGCACATAGCTGAGGCGAGTTCGCCATACGTGGGATTAATCTCCGAGCAGTCATAGAATGCTGTATTCAGTGTGGCCGATACGGGGGCATCGGGAACGACAGGAGTAGCGAAGTCCTTGTCAAACGACACCTCTACATTGTATCGCACGGTTGCGGCGTAGCCGTATGAGGGCTGAGAGCAAGTCATGTGTATTGTGTTGGCCTGGTTGTCAGCGGCAAATTCCACCGACATATTGCTCATCTCGGGGGTGTTGAGGAAATTTTCCACAATCACTCCCTCGTTGGGCTCAAGCACGGGATGATCATCTTTCGACTCATCGCAACTTGTGAAGGCCATTGTCGACGCCAAAGCGGCGAACAGGAATGTTATTTTTTTCATTTGAGATAATTTCAACATTGTTATTAAAAACTTTTGTTAAAAGCCGGGCATCAGATTAATAGCCTTCATTCTGGCCTACAGTGCTTACGTACTGGTAGGGGATTGCAAATACTTTGCGGAACGCCTCAATCGACTTGCCTTCGTAGATGCCACCCTTCCATGACCAGTTGTATACGTTGCCGGTGTATTTGCCGAAACGGATAAGGTCGCTGCGGCGATGGCCTTCCCAGTAGAGCTCACGCTGACGCTCGTTGAGAATCTGGTCGGCAGTGTTGGGGGTAAGGGGAAGAAGACCTGCGCGGGCACGCACCTTGTTGAAGTAGGTATAGCCGGGGTCTGCATCGCTTACGCCACGGAACTGGCACTCTGCAAGCATCAGATATGTGTCGGCGAGACGGAACAAGGGATAGTCTGCATCACAAACCTGGTTGGTAAGAGCTACGTTTGCAGTATTCTCATAGTCCTCCTCACGGGTGTAAGTATATTTCACACACATGTAACCGTCGGAAGTAGCGTCATAGTTGTTGAGATCCTCAACGCCTTCATTGTACGTTCCCTCATAGAAAAGATAACGGCTGTCGATACCGCGGTTCGAGCCATCCTTGTCGAACACTTGCGGAAGCTCGGGACGCACCTTGACACCTTCCCACGGGGTCTGGCCGAGAGCGCCGAGACGATTGAGCACATCGTCGCCCGCCGAGGTGAAGTAAGCTCCTGCTGTGAGATAAGTTGTGCCGCCCCATGTAGTCATGCGGTTGGCATCCTGAGGTATGGCCCAGAGGATTTCGCCGCCTTTATTGACGTACTTGTCGTTGGAGGCGCAGAAGAGATATTTGTACTCGGGAGCGAGAGTGTTGACTGTCTTGACGATTTCCTTACACTGCTCGGCGCACTTGTCGTACATCGGGGTGCCGGCGTATACCTCGGCGTTGAGGTACAGCTTGGCAAGAAGCATGCGGGCTGCCTCTTTCGACAGACGGAGGTATTCCTGATTTGCACTGGGCACGAGGTTGCCGTTGTTGATTACATCCTCAAGTTCGGCGGTAACGGCAGCGAAAAGCTCGGGACGCTCAAGCACCGGTGCGTTTTCACCGACTGCCTGGGTAGTGATCCAGGGGCCTTTGCCGAAGAGGTCGATCATATTGTAATAGCAGTAAGCGCGGAGCACGCGTGCCTCCGACTTCATCTGGGCGATGAGATCTTCGCTTACGCCGCACGCCTTGGCGCCGTCAACTTTCGAAAGGAACTCCGAGCAAAGTTTTGCCGAAGTGGCCTCACGCTGGTATGCCATGAACATCCAGGTGTTGTCGGTCAACCAGGTGTTGAACTTCAGGTCGTTGTAACCGGGGTCGTTCCATTTCGAAATAATTATTGCCTCGTCGGCCGTGACGGTCTGGAGGTTCCAGTGGCAGCGCATCCATGTACCGGCACCGCCGTCGACTCCTGCGGGAGTAAGGCCGCCTTCATAGCGAAGGTTGCCGTAGAGCGACGAGAAGTAGCCGTACCACTCGTCGGGAGTAGTAAGCTCGGTCTTCTTGTTGGGGTCGTCGGGGGTAACATCAAGGTCATCGACACATGATGAAGCGCCCACGCCAAGCGACAGAGCCATAGAGCCGAGTGCTATATATTTGAAAAATTTCATATTATCGTTTTATGAATTGATTTAACAATAGATATTAGAATGTAGCCACCAGACCGAGGGTGAAAGTAATAGGTTTGGGATAGATGCCCGAGTCGATGCCGCCGAACACTTCGGGGTCGATACCTTTGTACTTGGTGATGACGAACGGATTCTGAACGGCTGCGAACAGACGCAGACGGAGTGCGTTGTTCAGAAGGTTTTCGAACGTATAGCCGGCAGTGATGTTGTCGCAGCGTACGAACGATGCATTCTGAACCCAATAGTCGCTGACAAGAAGAGACGTTGACTTGGTAGAGGTGAACAAGTAAGTGTCATTCATCAGGTTGCTCAAAGGAAGTGATGCTGTTCTAGATACAAACGAGTTGTCCTGCTGAGTCTTGTTGAACACCCAATTACCGAAGTTGGCGCGGAGGCTGATACCGAAGTCCCAGTTCTTCACGTTGAATGTGTTCTGCCAGTTGGCGGTCCACTTGGGATCGGGGCTGTGGAACATGTATTTATCCTGGTCGGTAATCTGGCCGTCACCGTTGCGGTCAACGTAAACACCTTCGGCGGGAGTGCCGTCGGGATTGTAAACCTGCTCATAAACGAAGAATGAGTTGGCAGCGTAGCCTTCACGCTGGAGTTGTACGTTGACTGAGTTGCCGATGTCACCGGTGGGTATATCCTTGCCCTGAGCGAGGTGAGTGATTTCGTTCTTGTTGTAAGCCACGTTGATGTTAGAGCTCCAGGTGAAATCCTTAGTCACGATAGGACGGGTGAGCAAGTTGATTTCTATACCTTTGTTGGTAAGGTCGCCGATGTTCATGGGACCGTCGGGGCCGAGGTTCGAGCCGGCAGCGTAGGTTGTGCTGGTCAAGAGGTCTTTGGTCTTACGGTAGTAAGCGTCGATGCTACCGCTGATGCGGTTGTTGAGGAATCCGAAGTCGACACCTACGTTCCATGTGGTGGTTTCTTCCCATTTGAGATTAGCATTATAGCTGCTGGGAGCATAGATGGGGAGATATTCGCCTGTAACGGGATTGAAGCCCATGTTGTCCGAACCGGTCCAAGCGTTGTAGATGGGGAGGTAGGGGAAGAGGCGGGAGAAATCATCACCGAGGTTCTGCTGACCGGTGATACCCCATGTACCGCGGATCTTGAGGTCAGAGAGGACGCTGCGGGTGCCTTCCATGAATGATTCGTCGATCAGACGCCATGCGAGAGCCACCGAGGGGAAAGTACCCCAGCGGTTGTCGCTGCTGAAACGTGACGAACCGTCACGACGTACGGTGACTGTGAGGAGGTATTTGTCCATGAAGCCGTACTGCATACGACCGAAGAACGATACAAGCTGATAGGGTTTGCTGTAGTCGACACGCGGGTTGTAAAGATAGCCGTCGAATTCCTGACCGGGAGCGTAGACGGGGCTCCAGTTGCAGCCCTTGTTGTAGAATTTCTGCCAAGAGTAACCTGCTGTTACATCAAGTGACGATTTGATAGCTTCAAAATCTTTGTTGTAGTTGAGGTAGAACTCGAGAAGGAGGTTGTAGATACGCTGTTTCTCGTAGTTGATTGTAGAGTAACCGTCTTTTACAGCAGCTTCTACGCCGGGCGAACGGTGGCCGGCTTTCCATGCTTCGGGTGAGAAGGGATAGTTGTAGCTTGCTACGGAACCGTGGCTGTAGTCGTAACCGAGGTTGAGGTTGGCGCGGAGGTCGCGGAGGAACGGCATGCGCAGGTCAAGCTGGAGGTTACCTACCGACTGGTATACGTCAGACTTCGAATCGTAATCCTGTGAACGCGATACGGGGTTGAGCGCTTCGATGGTGTTGAGGTCGGTACCGGGGGTGTTGGGGCCTGCGAGGGCGCCGCCGCCGATATAAGATGTCCAGTTGTTGAAAACGTTGCCTTCAGCACAGCGCACGGGAAGAGTCGGGTTGAAGCTGACAGCTCCGCCGAGCACGCCCTGCTCGTAGTTGTTGCGTACGTATGCGCCCTTGATGTTGGCGTTGACCTGCAGGAGTCCGTCGAAGAATTTCGGCGACAGGTTGATGCTGGCAGTGGCACGGTTCATGCCGGTCTTGCGGATAATACCGTGGTTAGAGGTATAACCGATTGATACACGATACGGAAGGATACCTACTGTACCGCCCACCGAGAGGTTGTAGTCGGAAGAAACGGCTGTGCGGAGCACTTCGTCCTGCCAGTTGGTGTTGGCGGTGCCGAGAGCGCCGGCCTGAGTAGAGCCTTCGCCGTAAGTCTTAAGAACAAAGCTACGGAACTGGTTGCCGTCCATCATGTCGACAGTCTTGCGCGGAGTGGCAATGTAGAGGTTAGCCGAGAAGTTGACCTGAGGCTTGCCTGCCTGACCTTTTTTGGTGGTCACGATGATGACACCGTTAGATGCACGCGAACCGTAGATGGCGGTTGCAGATGCATCCTTGAGCACTGTCATCGACTCGATGTTTTCAGGCGCGATAAGTGAAAGTGCATTGGAAGAACCCTTCACTGAGTTGCCGTCCATGGGCACACCGTCGACGATGATCAACGGGTCGTTGGAGGCAGAAAGTGAGGAACCGCCACGGATACGGATTGTACCGCCTTCAGAGGGGTTACCGGTTGTCGACACGACAACACCGGGGGTTGCGCCCACGAGCATGTCCTGTGCCGAAGTGGCAAGGCCTGCCTCGATTTCGTCGGGCTTCACGACTGCCACCGAACCGGTAGCGTCAGATTTCTTCACTGTACCGTAACCGATGGCTACGACTTCGTTAAGCACCACCGCGTTGGATTTAAGGGTGATGTCGATATGGGTACGGCCGTCAACGGGAACCCGCTGAGTTTCGCAACCCACATAAGAAACTACGAGGACGGCGTTGGGGGCAACGTCGATGCTGAAATTACCATCGAAGTCAGTGGCAACGCCGTTGCTTGTACCTTCAGCGATGACACTTGCACCGATGGCGGGTTCGCCCTCGTAATCAACTACTGTACCTGTGACAGTAGTTTTCTGCGCTAAAGCAGGGAAAGAAAGGCACAATACCATCGCGATGGCGAGCCATGCTTTCCGAGTCATTTGAAAACAAATGTTCTTCATGCAAGAAAATTTTTAGTTAATTTGGGTTTTACAATAAATATATATATAATCTCAATTTTTCTGTTGTCGCAAAGAGGTTATCATGGTCCAAAAGTAAGGTCGACATATTTCCCCGCGGTGATTGCGGTAAGATGCTGTCGGGGGGACTTGGCTTTTTGTCTCAGTATAATCTCCTTTTGTTACTTCGTGGAGTTTCCTCCTTTTTCAATTTATTTTTTCAGATAATCCCGTCTGAATAATCCGGGCAACATTATCGAAATCGTTAATCACGCAATCATTTTAACATTTAAGTGTTAAAAACTATCATCCGCCAAAACCGGCAAATTTGCTTAAGAAGCTATCTTTCCACACGCGGCGGCCACGTCCATGCCGAACGCTCCGTCATTCAATTTATTTCACAATCAACACTTTACGCAGACAATTTAATTTCATGGCGCGTTAAGGTCAGATATCCATCTTAGTTAATTTGCTCTTTTGACTATAGTTATTCCCGCATTATAGCAGGAAATATTCCACAAATTAAAGTAAAATTTTTGATATTTTAAACAAAATGCAAAAAAAAATATCATCGCCCTGCTCGGGCACACCCGCCGGAGCCGCCGCGAAAAGTCGTTAATGGCCTTAAAGTCCTTAATGACCTTTACACCCTATTCCGATTTTTTTATTACCTTTGTACCATTATATAACTCTTTACTCAATAATCCCATGAATACTTCCGTCGTTGACCGATTTCTCGATTACGTCAAGTTCGACACCCAGAGCGACGAGCTGACCAATCTAACACCCTCCACTCCGGGACAGATGATTTTCGCCAGACATCTCGAAAAAGAACTCCGCGCCATGCATCTGGCCGACATACACCTCGATGACAACGGCTATCTGATGGCCCGTCTCCCATCCAACTCATCGCGACAGCTTCCGACAGTAGGCTTCATAGCCCACCTCGATACATCGCCCGACATGTCGGGTCACCATGTCAATCCCCGCATAGTCAAAGACTACGACGGCGGCGACATCACCCTCAATGCCGAGCACGGCATAATCCTCTCGCCCGCCGACTTCCCCGAACTCGACAGCTACAAGGGTCAGGACCTCATCGTGACCGACGGCAATACCCTCCTCGGCGCCGACGACAAAGCCGGCATAGCCGAAATCATCACCGCAATCGCCTGGCTCCAGGCCCATCCCGAGGTCGAGCACGGCGACATCGCGATAGCTTTCAACCCCGACGAGGAAATCGGACAGGGCGCACATAAGTTTGACGTTGAGCGCTTCGGCGCCGACTGGGCCTACACGATGGACGGAGGCGAAATCGGCGAACTCGAATTCGAGAATTTCAACGCCGCCGTGGCCAAAGTGACATTCAACGGACGCAACGTACACCCCGGCTATGCCTACCACAAGATGATAAACTCAATCCGCATAGCCAACCAGTTCGTAATCATGCTCCCACGCTGGGAGACTCCCGAACACACCGAGGACTATGAAGGATTCTACCACCTGATTTCATTCGAAGGCTCGGTTGAAAAGACCGTCCTTACATATATAATACGCGACCACGACCGCGACCGCTTCGAGCGCCGCAAGAAGGAGCTGGAGCACCTCGCCCGCAAAATCAACAACGAGTTCCCCGGCGTGTGCGACATCGAAATCAAGGACCAGTACTACAACATGCGCGAGAAAATCGAGCCGGTGATGCACATCATCGACATCGCCGAGGAAGCCATGCGCGAAAGCGGCATCGTGCCCAAGGTAGTGCCCATACGCGGCGGCACTGATGGCGCACAGCTCTCATTCAAAGGCCTCCCGTGCCCCAACATCTTCGCCGGCGGCCTCAACTTCCACGGCCGTTACGAGTACGTGCCCATCCCCTCGATGGAAAAAGCCGTAGAAGTAATAGTCAACATAGCCCGCCTCGTGGCTGAATCAAAATAGCCACGCCGGCGCTCCGTCAGCCCATCCTCCGTCAGACAAGTCGGACCGGTCAGACATGTCAGACATGTCAGACTTGTCCGACCCAATAGTAGCCGTGCGCCCCTACTTTGTTGACCGAAATTTCGCAGTTTTGTAACACCCTCAAAAATCGCTAAACCGCGAAAAACATAATGCCGAACAAACTAATAGTCATAACCGGCCCGACAGGCTCGGGCAAAAGCGCCCTCGCCATGCGCATGGCCGAGGAAATCGGTTGCGACATCATATCGGCCGACTCCCGGCAGATGTTCCGCGAAATACCCATAGGCACCGCCGCACCCACGGCCGATGACCGTGCGCGCGTAACGCACCATTTCGTAGGCAACCTGTCGCTGGGCGATTACTATTCCGCCGCACAATACGAGGAGGAGGTGATGCGCCTCCTCCCCTCGCTGTGGCGCAAATCGCCCGTACAGATAATGTGCGGAGGCTCAATGATGTATATCGACGCCGTGACCCGCGGCATCGACGAACTCCCCACCATCTCCGACGACATACGCCGTGAGGCATGGGAGCTTTACGAACGCGGAGGGCTGCAGCAGCTCCGCCTCACCCTCCTCGAACTCGACCCCGTGTACTACCGCGAGGTCGACCTCAACAACCACAAGCGCCTCGTCCACGCCATAGAGATATGCCGGCAGGCGGGTGTGCCCTACTCCTCGCTGCGCACGGGGTGTGCCAAGCAGCGCGACTTCGACATCGAGATGCTCGCCATCGACATGCCACGCGACATCCTGTTCGACCGCATCAACCGCCGCGTCGTCACAATGATAGAACAGGGTCTCGTGGAGGAAGCCCGCGCGGTGAGCCGCCTGCGCCACCTCAATTCCCTCAACACCGTAGGCTACAAAGAACTATGGCCCTATATCGACGGCCACATCACCCTCGACGATGCCATCACCAAAATAGCCCGCAACACCCGCGTCTACGCCAAAAAACAACTCACCTGGCTCAAATCCCGCCCCCACCACCCCATTGTAATCAGCAATTAGTAATTAGCAATTAGTAATTAGCAATTAGTAATTACTTGAAAACAGCTCCCTAAAGTCGGACATGTCCGACCGGTCCGACAAGTCCGACTCGTCCGACCACCCAATTACTAATTACTAATTACTCATTACTAATTACTAATTACTAATTGTTAACAGCCCTTCGCGGTATTCGAGATTTACCACCGATGCGGCTGCCAGCCGTCCGATAATATCGATTGCCGTGGCCTGCGACAGATGTGAGCGTCTGACAAACTCATCGAGCGTGGCATAGCCCTTCTTTCCGATAATATCGATAAGCAACCGGTGATGCTCGTCAAAAGCCATGAAAGCGCCGTTGTCGGCGGCATAATGCTTCCACGCGCTCAGCAGCAGCGGGTGAGCCACGATATTCTCATCCTTTACACGGTAATACGCCCGCAGCACCTCCCCCTCCTCGACAACGTAGACCGGCGGACGGAGCGCCTTAGGTATCTCGGCACGTATCACGACAGTGCCGGGGTCGACCTTAAATGCCGTCATGCGCACCTCGACAGCCGGACGGCAATACAACTCGGCGGCCGTCTCTATCATGTAGACATCCTCCTCGTTGCGTATGCCGGCCACAACGCCGTTATCCTTCACCCCGATAAGCAGGCGGCCGCCGGAATGATTGGAAAACGCCGAAATAGACCGCGCTATCTTGCGCGCGTCGGAGATGGCAAACTTGAAATCCTGCTGCTCATGCTCCCCCTCCTCAATTAGCGAGTGGATATAATGTCGTCCCTTTATAGCTGCCAAATCTTTCATCATCAAAAAAACTTTACCTGTCTTCCCCCTTGGTCGACGCGGTTTTTAACCGCGTGTCTCCCCTCTAAGCGCTCCGAGACCTCAGAGTACTCCAATCCCTCGAAGTTCTCCGAGTTCTCGGAATACCCCGATTAATCCCGTTAAATCCCGATTAATCAGGATTAATCCCGATATTAAAAATCCCCTAATCCGGATAGTTCAGATTCTCATGCGCGGGCGCCGAGAGCACCTCATCAAGAAATCTCCGCGCCACACGCTTTGCCTCCGGCAGATTGTTGTACGTATAGTTGCCGCAGTCACGCGCCGTGGCGCCGGGTATATCGCCCTCGAAGTCAGCGATAAACGCGAATGTCTCGCGCAGCAGCGGCACAATATCCTCCGATGTTAGTTCTCCCGACAGCAACAGATAGCTTCCCGTGAGGCAACCCATCGGGCCCCAGTATATCACGCGTGGCGCCCATTGCGCGTGGTTGCGCAGGAACGTGGCAGCAAGATGCTCTATCGTGTGCAGCGCCGCGCCGTCGACCGCCGGCTCGCGATTGGGGCGTGTCAGGCGTATGTCGAACGTGGAGATGACGTCGCCCGACGGCGTAGTGTCGCGCCGCGAGAGGAAGATGCCCCTCTCCAGACGCGTATGGTCGATGGTAAAACTTGCTATCTTCTTCATTCTCCCAGCGAATTGAGTATTGACGAAATGATTTCAAACGACTGGCGCGGCGCCGCCTCCCAGAAATCGTTGTATTGCGCCTCGTTGTCGGCCTCGCCCGGAGTGTCGCTCACCACGCGTATACAGAAAAACGGCGTGTTGAGCAGGAAACACGTATGCGCTATCGCCGCCGACTCCATGTCCACGGCAAGCACTTCTGGATAGAGCGCCTTGATATGGGCCACCACCTCAGGGTCGGCCACGAACACGTCGCCCGACGCAATCAGGCCGTGGCGCACGTGCGGATTGTCATGCAGCACAGGCAGCGACGTCACGTTGCGGTCTGACTCGAAAAAGAGCGGACAGCGCGCCGCCTGACCCTCTACCGTGTCGGGACCGCACCACACGTCGTGGTACGCAATACGTTCGCCCACCACGATATCAAGTATCTTGGCATCGGAGCCGGTACCTCCGGCCACACCCGTGTTGATCACAAGGTCGGGAGCGAACTGGCGTATAAGCTGCATTGTGGCAAGAGCGGCGTTGACCTTCCCGATACCCGATTTCATTATAATGAGAGAATTGGTTCCGGTGTCGCCCAGATAGAAAGTGATGCCGTCGATGACGGTAGTGCGCGGCTCCGACAACAGCGGCAGCAACAGCTGCAGCTCCTTGTCCATAGCCACAATAATTGCTATTGTCATGGCTGAATGTCAAAAAAAATATAGGTTAATTTGTAAAAATCCCGGCCTCCGCCAACAAAACAGCGCAGAAACCGAACGATACCGCGAAGTTAACAAATATATCCCATACTCCCGCCATCCCGCCCCACATTTTTATCCCTAATCCATCGGAAACTGCCGCAAGTACCCTATAAATACCATGTCGGGCATCCAACTCTAATATTTTCACCACTTTCCGGCAAACTTTTCCGCAAAAAATAGCGTTATATTTTTGAAGATAGCAAAAAAGATAGTACCTTTGCATAAGAAAAATACCCTTCGTAACTGAACGGCTACGTGAAAAGTGCGTAGCTCACAAGTGTAGGTTACGCGGGTTATTTTTTTGCCCTTTTGGTTCGTGAAGTATCTCGGGTATGATATTTCGGCACAAAACTCCAATGCCTGTATACTTGCCGCCAACTGTCTGAAGGCATACGTATTGGCGTCGTTATTCCGATATTAAAATTAGGATAAATCTCTCTTATCCGTCTGTTGATATGCTTATAAAGCTTCAACTTTATAAGAGTTCTTTTGCCCACCTTGTTCTCGCCTTCTTTCTTCAATTTATCCTTTTCATTGAGCTTAAAACATATAGCACCTAATATAACATCCATAAACTGGAGGGGAAGATGCTGCTTTGAATCTACTTCCACAATCCCGTCTTCAGCTATTTTCAATCCCATCTTTTTAAGCACAGGATCCTTGGCAAGTCCTTTTATATGCGCTATAAAATCGTCACGCTCGCTTTGGCGCAACGGTATTTCATCAAGATACAGTGTGAGCGAATCCAATTCACCTACTCCCGCATAAGGCAACCCGAAAGCATATTTTATAAATTGATAATATAGCATGGGATAATCGGCTTTCATTTCCTCTGCCGTTAGGCGAGCCGGCGTATATTGGTTGTGTCTGAAGAAAATACGGATTTTCAGCTTATCTTCTTTGGCAAGGTCAAACAATTCATCGACCAGTCGCAGATATTTCTCATAATGATATTCATTAACCTTCTGCCACTTTATCTCATCTTTAATTCCAACTTCTTCAACAACGGCTCGCATACGCTCCAATACCTCGCGGTAATGCCGCGAAGAAACGAGTATGCCTCCGTAGAAATTTGAATAAAACTCTCCGTGGCGGTCGCTTTCATCAAGCCATATAAATATCATTCATATCTGTTTTTGAATCTCAAGATACCGCGAAGTTAACAAATATATCCCATACTCCCGCCATCCCGCCCCACATTTTTATTCCTTTACAGTAAAAACGAGTCATTTACCCCTCGCGGGTCCGGAGGAAGTTGTTGAGGTCGTCCTCTTTGGTGAGTTTGACTTTGGTGCGGATGCGGTAACGGGCGCTGTTGACGCTTGCCCGCGAAATGTTAAGATAGCAGGATATTTCCTCGGTGGTGTGCTTAAGGTATATCAGCATGCACAATATCATATCGGTATCGGTAAGCGACGGATAATCACGGCGTAAATCTTCGGCATAACGTGGATACATCGCATTGAATGCGCGCATGAACTGGCCGGAGTTGCTGCCGAGAGTCTGTGGCCGGTACAGAATATCGGTCGAAGCAGCGATTTGACCGGAGATTTCGCGTTTGATAGTCTCGATACGCTCAAGTGCCGTGTCCCTCTCGTTGTGTGCCTCGCTGATGCAGGCTTCCGCCGATATGCGGCGTGCGCGTTCGGCATCGCGGCGCTGCTTCATTTTCAGCGAGTATCTGCGGCTGACGATTATTATAAGCGCCGCAATTATAGCAAAAAAGACGGACGCCGCCACTATGACCAGATTCTGATGGTTTTTGTCCTGCAATTTTTCGTGCAGCATGCGGTTTTCACGGTCCTTGGCAGCGACATCGGTGCGCACTTTGGCTATCATGAGATCCAGATTATGCCGCGCACGGCTCATCGAGTCGCTGAGAAGGTTGTATTCATTGTATAGACTGCTCACCTCGTCAAACATTTTCTCCCTGTTATAGACTTCGATAAGCCTCCTCATCTCAAGAAAACTCATTTCGAGGTCGCCCAATTCGCGCAACTTGTCAACAGCAGATTTCATCATGCCGATGCCCGCCTCTTTATTCCCCTGAAGATAAAGTCCGTATCCCAATGTAGCGTCATAGCCTGTAAAGTCGTGATATTCATCCACGGCACTGATATTACGGAGGAGGGAAACGGCGAGGTCGACCGAGTCACGCGAAGGGTCACGCGACAGAATAAGGTTGGCGCGTTCGGCGTCAATGACGGCCAGCTGCAGTGTGGTGTCGATAGGCTCGCGGCAGTTGCGTATGGCATCGTATGCCATGTCAAAGCATCTGAAAGCTTCGTTCGTATTGCCGTTATTGGCATATATCTGGGTTCTGAAACGCCATAAGTCGCCCATCAGCACTCCTCCGAGCCGACGGCTCACCGCCATTGCCGAGTCACTGTATTCGATTGCTTTGCCCGGCATTCCGAGCCGTTCGTAAAACTGACTCAGGTCACCATACAGCTGGATTACGCACTCCGATTCCTGACGTCCGGGAATGGCATGCAACGAATCGACTGCCTCGTTGAAATACGGGAACGCTTCGTCAAGGCGCCCCGCCGAAAACAGGAAATATGCCATCTGTTCGAGCACAGCCACAGGGTCCTCATGGCTCATCCCGGCACGCATGAGCCGAACCGCCTCCTGCTGCACCGCAAAATACTCATCGAACGATGCGCCGGTATCGGCCATCAGCCATGCCTGTTCAGTAAGCCCCTGCTCATACTTCACAGGGGTGCCTTCCCGACTCGGATGACTGCATCCGCCGCAAATCATAATAATCAGAAATACCGGTGCGATTAGTATGGGGAAACGTCGTAGTAATAAATATTGAAAATGCATTGGTATAGGCAAATAACGCATGACCGAAAACTTTTTTTCCGATACAAATTTAGCAAAAGTCCCGAAAAAATACACCCCTTCCCGCTCTACCGGCATCAAATCTATCACCCGCCTATCGCATATCTATCGCGAACCACACCAAGAAGCACTCCGATAGAGGCGACTAAACTCCAAATCTATAAAGGCATCATAGAAGCGTCATCATGAATTTTCACTTAAACAGCAACGCTTCTTTTATTCTTGCCTCAATATCCTTGGGCGTTATCTGATAGACCGGCTGTAATGCGGAAAAATTGCTATCAGGTTCAAATCTTTCCGAACGTGTGAGCATTGCCAATAAGTTTTTTGATTTCAGCCTGTGTCCTGAATATTTCAATGCAAGATCTACCATATCCGACAGATTAATCCCCGCGTCAAGTAAGGAATAAATATCGTAATAATCCCTGAATTTGCTTCGACGCAGCATAACCTCCATCTTCATGGCTCCAATCGAGAGCAAATCAGCCAACCATATATTATTCATATAATTTATCCGTTGCTGTAACGGGGAATAATTGGGATTAGCATAAAACGATACTTTAACACCATTGACAATGAATTCCACGTGGTCTAAATCAAGGATGTCGAACTTTTCTACCGTTCCGACCGATTCCAGCTCCCTCTTTATTGACGGCCAGTCCACCTCCCTTTTCTCATTCTTCACAGTACGCCACGACATGAAATCCAAGTCTTCGCTAAGTCTTGTTCCAAGCTGAATTGAAAGAGCCGTTCCGCCTACAAGACAAAACGGTGCGATGCAATCAAGCCGCGACAACGGTTCGATAATGGCAGATGTATGTGAAGCAAGACCTTTCATTACAAGTAGTTTATCAAGAGTTGGCAATTCTGTTGAGATACCTTGTCTCAAGCGATTTCAAATAAGCATCGGGCTTTTTTGCCTTAAAATAATACCAGGCGAAAAAACGATTGAGTGTATAAAGATATTCTCCTTCGGGCACAAGGATACATTTCCATGCATCTTTGATTTTCTTATATGAAAAAATGGTAAATAACTGTTTGATTTCAGGCAAATCGAGATAGCGCATCGTCATGGCGATGAGTCTGTCATCATCAATCTTTTCGACATTGACCGACCCCGGCTCATACGACCAGAATGCATGCTCACACTTAAGTTGAGTTAACAATGCATTTTTTACTTCCTGTATCCGCTCTTTATTTCTGACAATCATATCTCGCGAAGTTAGTTTAACAGCCGACAGCACAAATATAACAAAAATCCGGCATATTTATAAAAATGGGGCGGCGTTTATTGATTTATTTGGCCGAGGGGTAATATTTGTGTAATTTTGCGGTATCATGGATACAGAAAACATCAAGGACATTAAGGAATTGCTTGACAGTGAGGCAGCACGCATCAATTCACCGGAGTTTATCGCCGACGACCCGGTGCAGTTTCCACGCCGTTTCGAGCGGCAACAGGATATCGAAATCATAGCTTTACTGTCGGCCACCATCGCGTGGGGCAACCGCAAGATGATATGCCGCAACTGCGAAAAACTGATACGGATATTCGAGGGACGTCCCTACGACTATGTCATGGACGGGGCTTACGAGACTCTTCCCGTCGGCAATATCCACCGCACATTCTTTGTCGAAAATCTAAAACACTATCTGCGCGGACTCCGCAGCATATATTCCCGTTTCGCCACCCTCGAGGAGATGGCAATAGCCGAAGGGGTTCCCGCCGACGAGATGCCGGCATGGCGGCTCGTCGAGGCTATGAACCACCGTTTTGCCGAAGCCAACGGCGGCACGTGCGACAGCCGCTGCCTCCCCGGCAACCTGCGCACCACGGCTCTCAAACGCATCAATATGGCGCTCCGCTGGCTCGTACGCGATGATGGCATCGTCGACATGGGCATATGGAAAGCGTTGCGCCCGTCTCAACTATTCATCCCGATGGATGTCCACGTAGGCAACACATCGCGCAATCTCGGACTGCTCCGGCGCCGCTCCAACGACCGCGAAGCCGTAATCCAGCTCACCGACACCCTCCGCGCGTTCCGCCCCGATGACCCCGTAATCTACGACTACGCCCTCTTCGGTCTTGGAATCGGCATTGGCGTTGCCAATTCATAATTCATAATGCATAATTCATAATTACTCCGACGCTTGCGTTTCGCCAAGGCCAATTCACAATTCATAATTGCTCCACTATGCTTGCGTTTTTCCTGGGCCAATGAATAATACATAATTACTCAGGGGTTATTCTTATCAGGTCCGAGCTTAATGCAAGCCGACGGATCCAATTATGAATTATGCATTATGAATTGACTTAAAGGTTGTTTTTAGTATTGAAGTCAGGATTTTTATAAGTTCGCGACAATCATTATGGATGCTTGTAAACTCCTGTTCTGTCAGTATACCGGATTCACCCAATAATTCAATCCAATATTCCGACTCGCTCGCCTCTTTCAATGCGATATTCAATTTCATCGCGAAGTCTGCCTTGCTTTGTCCGCGTATAGCTTCTTTCACATTAGCACCAATACTCGTACCGCTTCGTAATAATTGCTTCGACAAGACAAACTCACCCCTTTCTTTTATCAAAAGTTGATAAAGCCGAATACATCTCAGGGCAAAACTCTTGCTTTTCCCAACAATCAAATTACTCTCGATACTCCTCATCGACCAAATGAAAATTTGAATAAATCCGACATAATAATATATATAAGTACAAAGCACCAAAATCACCGCGTAAGCCCAATTATGAATTATGAATTGTGAATTATGAATTGATTTCAGTGGGCTTCGAGCCAGTTGTCACCTACGCCTGAGGCTACTTCGAGGGCTACTTTGCCGGAGTAGGCGTGTTCCATCAGCCGTGTCACGAGCTCCTGAAGCACGGGCAATTCTTCGGGTATCACGTTGAATATCAATTCGTCGTGCACCTGCATTATCATGCGTGAGCGGAGGCCGCGTTCACCGATTTCACGGTAGATGTCAATCATGGCTTTCTTTATGATGTCGGCTGCGCTGCCCTGCAAGGGGGCGTTTACGGCATTGCGTTCGGCGTAGGAGCGTACGGTGGCATTGCGCGAATTGATGTCGGATAGGAAACGTTTGCGCCCCATCACCGTTGTCACGTAACCGCGTTCTTTCGCTCCGGCTATCGCCTCGTCGATGTATTCTTTAACGCGGGGATATGTCGTGAAATAGCCATCGATCAGCATTTTGGCCTCGGCACGCGGTATGTCGAGACGTTCGGAAAGCCCGAATGCCGATATGCCGTATATGATACCGAAATTGGCGGTCTTGGCATTGCGGCGCTGACGGTCGGTCACCTCCTCAATCGGCTCCTTGTAGATTTTGGCAGCCGTGGCACGGTGTATGTCGGCACCCGCACGGAATGCCGCAACCATATCGGGGTCGCCCGACATGTCGGCCATCAGCCGGAGTTCAATCTGCGAGTAATCGGCCGACATGAACAGACAGCCCGGATCGGGGATAAACGCACGGCGTATCTCGCGGCCGTCGTCGGTGCGTATCGGTATGTTCTGCAGGTTGGGATTGGTCGACGATATGCGTCCGGTCACGGTAACCGTCTGGTTGTAGGTGGTATGTATCTTCCCAGTGGCGGGATTTATCAGTTCGGGCAGAGCGTTTATGTATGTGGCGAGCAGTTTGTTAAGGCCGCGTATTTTGAGTATGATGTCGACAATCTCGTGGGTATGGCGATATTTTTCGAGTATCTCCTCCGTCGTTGAATACGCCCCGGTCTTGGTACGTTTTGCCGAGGGGTCAATCTTCAGCTGTTCGAACAGCACCTCTCCCACCTGACGCGGCGACCCGATGTTGAAACTCTTGCCGGCAAGCTCATAGCAGCGCTGCTCCAGCCCGTTGACGCGAGCCGTAAGCTGCCTCGACTGTTCAGCGAGGTCATCCACATTTATCCTCACCCCGGTCCATTCCATCTCGGCAAGCACCTTGACAAACGGCAGTTCAATATCGGTAAAGAGTGCCGTAAGCCCCCCTTCGGCCAGCTTTTCATCAAACAGCCCGCGGAGCATCAGCACTACACGCGACGCCTCGGCATTGCGCATGGCAGCCTCCTGAATCGGCAGTTCGGCGTAGGGATTGCGTCGCGCCTTGTCGTCGAGCGCACCACGTACCGTCATGTTGAGATAGCTCATAGCTATGTCTGCGAGGCGGTGACGCATCTCGGGCTGCAGCAGATAGTGGGCTACCGACGTATCGTAGTAGGCTCCCGTGAAATCCACCCCGATATTCTTAAGTATGATGTAATCGCGCTTCACGTCATGACTCACGACGACGCATGCCGACGAACAGAACAATGGCCGCAACGCATCAGTCCACGCGGCACGCGCTGACGCATCCCCCGGACACTGAAAGAATCGCACATCGCTATCCGACGCGGCCACCGCAATGCCTTTCAGGCTCGCGGTCATGGCCTCTTCACCCACGGCATACAGACTTATTCCGGCATAGTTGCCCGACACGGCCATCCTGACATAATCACGCAGTGCGTCGGTGCTTGTCTCCACCACGACCTCCACGGCCGACATCGGCTCCGAATCCTCCGGAATGTCGAACAGCGACCCCATTCCACCCGCTGCAGCTGTCGGCACAAGCTCGGGAGCGGCTGGTTCCAGACGCGAAAGGAACGTTTTGAATTCCAGTTCCTTGTATATATCTCTCAGACGCGCCGTATCGGCAGGCTGACGCTTCAGCGTATCGAAATCTATGTCAATCGGCACATCGGTACAGATTGTCACAAGTTCCTTGGCAAGAAGTATCCCGGCCGCATTTTCCGTAACTTTTTTACGCAGACCCGGTTTGAGCGACTCGGCGTTGGCAATAAGATTTTCCACCGAACCATATTCGCGCACGAGCACCGGTGCCGTTTTCTTACCGATGCCCGGGCAACCGGGTATGTTGTCGGAGGCATCCCCTTCAAGCGCAAGCAGGTCAATCACCTGCCGTGTATTGTCTATCTCGTAGCGGCTGCACACCTCGGCGACGCCTCTGATTTCGAAGTCATTGCCGCGGAGTGCCGGACGATACATGAATATCCTGTCGGTGACAAGCTGGCCGTAATCCTTGTCGGGTGTCATCATATAGGTAGTGAATCCCTCCCGTTCGGCCTTTTTGGCGAGAGTGCCGATGATGTCGTCGGCCTCATAGCGCTCCATCTCTATGACCGGTATGCGGTAGGCTGCTATAATATCCTTTATATATGGCACAGAGAGGGTTATATCCTCGGGCTGCGCCTCGCGCTGCGCCTTGTATTCGGGATAAATCTCATGGCGGAAAGTATGTCCGCCCTTAGGGTCGAAACATACGGCTATATGTGTCGGGTTCTCTTTGCGGAGTATCTCCTCGAGAGTGTTGCAGAATCCGAATACCGCCGAAGTGTTGAATCCTTTGGAAGTGATACGCGGCGCACTTATCAGCGCATAATACGCCCTGTATATCAGGGCGTATGCATCAAGCAAAAACAGTTTTTTCTCCATCATGCCGTCATTTTGTCACTAAAATCACTATCAGGGCTATAATCAGGAACAGCATCAGTCCGCCCGACACCAGCATCCCTATCACCGACATGCCGAACGCCCTCCGGCGTCCGAAAAAACTCATCAGAAACGCTCCGATTGTGATTGCCATCATCGCATACAGCTGCTTGTCGAGATTGTCAAATCCCGGTCGTGGAAGCGCGAAAAGCGCTATCCAGCAAAGCAGTCCGAGCATCAGGCCGGCTACCGACAGCAGCGGCCGCTTCTCCTCTTCTTCAAACATGGCGGCGCGCTCCTCGTCGGCCTCCCACCGCTTGAATCTGTCGCGGGCCGGAGTTTCATTGTCGTCAAGAGTATCAATGAGGCTGTCGACTGCTATTTTTTCCTCCGCCGACAGCTTTTCGGCATCTTTATTTTCTTTATTTTTTTTCATGTTTACTCGATTTTCTACAAATATATAACAAATTTCGCTATCTTTGTCGTATAATGTATCCGTTTTTATCAATTAAACTATGAAAGTATATATATACACTCTGGCAATTCTGCTCACTACATTGCTGACAGTCAGTTGCGGAAACAACATCAATCCCGACCGCAACATTGCCATGGCCCGCAGCGCCATCACCGACGGCGACTACAATGCCGCGCTGAGCGCTCTCGACGAAGCACAATCGGTCATGACCGACACCACATCTTCGCCGGCCGCCCTCGCCGAAACAGCCGCCCTCTACTGCGTGATCGACGAGAAAATGCAGTCAGAAAACAATATGGACAAGGCACTGCGCTGCTACGAACTTGCCATGCGCATCAGCCCCGACAGCGTGAAGGACTGCTTCAACCGTCTCTCTACCGACGAGAAATGCATGCTCGACCTTCTCGACAAGCTGCTCAATGCCCGCCACAACATCTCCGAATTCGCCGAACCCGTCGACATCGAACTGTCCGACACCACAGGTTTCGCCGCCCACGATGCCGGAGAGATAATCAATGACATCGACATAATGGAATAAATCTTCATGGACGACTGGAAATCAAAATTATCCGACCTTCTTGCCGCCAACCCCGACATGCCTGCCGGCGAAGAACCGTGCGACAACGCCCCGGAAGCTGCCAAACCGGCTAAGAAACCGCGGCTCGACATAATCCTCGACCGCAAACGCGCCGGCAAGACCGCCACAATAATAGCGGGCTTCGACGCCGACGCCGACATAAGCGCTATTGCCGCACGCCTTAAACAGCGCCTCGGAGCCGGAGGGTCGGCACGCGGAGGCGAAATCCTCATCCAGGGCGACCGCCGCAATGACGTGGCGCGTATCCTGTCGGACATAGGCTACCCTTCGCGCATCATCTGACACCCGTATGCTCCATATCTACAAAGCATCGGCCGGCTCCGGCAAGACATTCGCCCTGACGCGCCAATACCTGACCCTGCTGCTCGGCGAACGTAATCCCGACACAGGGAAATGGCGTCTGCGCTCGCCGCGGGAGGACGCCCACCGGCACATTCTCGCCATCACATTCACCAACAAGGCCACGCAGGAGATGACACGGCGTATCATCTCCCAGCTTGCCATTCTCGCAGGCCGCGAACCGGGACAGCGTCCCGATACGGTCAGCCCCTACCTCGGAGACTTCACCGAACTGTTCCATACCGACGCCGGCACTCTGGCGCACCACGCCTCGGAAGTGCTCGACGAACTGCTCGCCGACTTCGCGTTCTTCCACGTGTCGACCATCGACGCGTTCTTCCAGAACGTGCTGCGCATCTTTGCCCGCGAGGTCGAGATGCCCGACAACTTCAGGCTCGAGCTTGACAACAGCTCCACCATATCGCTCGGCATCAACGAAATGTTCACCTCGCTCAACTACAGGATTCCGGCCGACCCGTTGCGCCGTCGCGAGCGACAGTGGCTCACCGACTGGCTGACGCGCCACATGATGCGCATGTTCGACTCCGGGGCCTCCATCAATATCCTCGCCCGCTCGTCGTCGCTCTACGCCGACCTCGTGGCCACATTCACGCGCCTGCTCGACGAGACATTCCAGATCAATGCCAAGACCATCACCGGTTATCTCGACAGCGTGGAGAGCATTTCGGCTTTTGAAAAAGGAATCGAAGACTCGACGAAAAACGCCGAGGCCGCGCTACGCGCCAATGCGGCACGACTGATGCAATACGGCGACTATGCCGAAATCAACCGCTACATACGTTCACGCATCGAGCAGTGGGCTGCCGGCGACATGGCCGACCCGACCGCGACAGTGGTCGACGCCGTTGACAATCCCGCCAAACGTTTCAATGCGGCATACCGCAAAAAGGGTGTTCCGCAGGAATTTGACTTCGCTGTGGCTTCGCTGTGTGCCGACGCCGTGGCTCTCACATCGCTACGCGAGCGCAACAAGGTGCTTATCAACGCCATAACGCCGCTCGGACTGCTCGGCTGCCTGCTTAGGCATATCGCCAATTTCTGCAAGGACAACAACGTAATACTCCTCTCCGATACCAACACGTTGCTCCGCGACATCATAAACGACGACGAGACTCCGTTCGTCTACGAGCGCCTGGGCTACTATCTGCGCCATTTCCTCATCGACGAGGTGCAGGACACGTCGCGCATGCAGTGGGACAATCTGCGTCCGCTGGTGATGGAAAGCCTCTCCCACAGCCATGAAAATCTCGTCATCGGCGACGAGAAGCAATGTATCTACCGTTTCCGCAACTCCGATCCCGAACTGCTCGGGCATATCATATCCGACAATGTGACAGAAATCTACGGCGACGAGTCGGTGGCCGTGGAAGGCAAGTCGATAGAACAGAACAATAACTGGCGCTCCTCGGCGGAGGTGGTGAAGTTCAACAACTCCATATTCCATGCGCTGGCAACCATCACAGGCGCCGACGAGTCATATTCCAACGCCATACAGCAGATCAGCGCCAAGCGGAAAGATAGCATACCGGGCCATGTGAAACTGATGTTCGAGCCGGATAACGATGATACTGCCGACTCCGAAGCAGATACAGAAGAATCACGCGTACCGCCCTTTGCGTTGCGCGCCACCGTCGCCGAAGTCGACAGGCTCCTGTCGGCCGGCTACCGCCGCGACCAGATTGCCATCCTCGTACGCAAGCACAGTGAGGGGGAGGCCGTAATCAAGACGTTGCTCCACTGCCACGAGCAACCCGGCTGGCGTCACGGTCAGCTCGAGGTGAAATCGACCGACGCCGTAGGTATCGGGTCCTCCCCTGCCGTGAAGATGATTATCGAGATACTCCGGCTCACTCAGCTCCCCCACATGGTCACTACCATCCGCGAGCGCAGCGACGGCTCTACCGAGCACCTGCGCGAGGAGAATCCGGCCTACCGCCGCGCACGCCTGCTCTACTGCTACCAGTATTATCTCCATACCACCGTCACCGACCCCGACGGAACCGTGCGCCCATGCTCCAACTCCGAAGCGCTCGCACTCGCCATCGACGCTATCAGGCGCGACGAGAGCGGCGATACGGCCGACAAGGCGACGCCGGCACCTCCCGGCAATGCCACGCTCAAAGAGATACTCGACTTCGCCTCATCTTCCACCGCCGGCACTCCCGACGGGCATGAGGATGATGAAAAATCCACCGTGACATGCCTGACACTGACGGCAATAGTCGACAAAATCATAAGCCGCTACGTTATCCCCGACGTGCTCCCTGAGCAAACCGCATTCCTCACCGCATTTCAGGACCTCGTATACGATTTCTGCTCGCAGGGCAATTCCGACATACGCTCATTCCTCGCATGGTGGGACCGCGGCGGATACCGTTCCTCGCTGTCGTCGACATCGGAGAGCGACGCAATCAACGTCATGACGATACACCAGTCGAAGGGTCTGGAATACCCCTGTGTCATCATTCCGTTCTGCAACACGCCGATGGTGACCTTCTCCAACCGCTACCAGCCTGCCTACCACTGGATGGCGCTCGACCCCAAAGATTTCGGCGGCATAGCTCCGGAGGTCGTCCCCCCCATGGTTCCGGTGGAATTCACCGCCAAAGTGCCCGACATCAGCCTTTTTGCCGACGAGTCACGCCGCATCATAGCCGACCAGCTTGTCGACAGCCTCAATATCAGCTATGTGGCATTCACGCGTGCTGTCAACGAGCTTGTTGTCATAGCCCCGAAAGCCAATAAAAAAGCCGCCTCCGACGGCCGCACCCCCACCCTCGACGCAATGCTCCGGCTGGCCGTGGAAAGAATGACGGCACAAGCCATTACCGATGACGATACTCTCGACGACGAAAGCCGCCGTTGGGTGTTACCCCTCGCCGGAATGCTCGACAACGACACTCTCGAAATCGGTGAACCCACTTCACCGCGTCCCGAAAAGGAGAAAACGCAGGAGATTCCGGTAATCAACCTCCCGCCCTACAATCCCGAGGTCAACGACCGCCTTGTCACCCTCTCCGAAGCCGACATCGAACTGTTTGACTTCGACGACCCGCGCCACCGCGGCAATTTCCTACACCGCGTGCTGAGCAAGGTACGGCGTCCTGCCGACCTGCGCCGTGCATTGCGCCGCGCCGCCGTGCGCGCCCGTCTGTCGGCCGACCGCGTAGCCGAGTGTGAGGCGTTGCTCACCGAAGCCATCAACGACCCGCAGGTAGAACGCTGGTTCAACGGCTACACGCGCCTCTACCTCGAGCAGTCGATAGCCAACCGCGGCATCGACCGCCGCCCCGACCGCATCGTAATCCTCCCCGACGGCTCCGTAGAAATAATCGACTACAAATTCGGCGACGACCACCCCTCCTACACCTCACAGATACGCCGCTACATGGCTCTGATGCACAAAGCCGGCTACCCCGAAGTCCACGGCTACCTCTGGTTCGTCCCCACCCGCACCCTCCGCCAGGTAACGCTAACCAAACCCACAAACCGCAGATAAAAGAAACCGCGGCCACTAAAACTATCATCTGAGACTCAGCCAAATAGTAGTAGCCGCGGTTTTCAACCGCGCAATGCACAAAACATGCGACTAAATACCCTACATCAAAAGCAATAACAGTGATAAAATAATTACGGTCATTAAAATCCCATGTATGAGGATACTTATTCTTCTAATTCCGGTATTTTTTCAAATACTTGTTCCACAACAGAAACAATGCTCTTATAAGAATTATTATAAGAACTGTGTTCTGCATCAGGTAATAGAATCACGTATTCATCATCATCGGCATAGGTAGAGTTTTCAAACGATTCGAGCAATTCTCCTGCATATTTTTTAGTCTTGCACTTAATTTGGAATCTTAGTTTATGTTCCAAGTCAAAAATAATCTTGACCGTACAACCGGTTCGTTCCTGAGATATCCCAAAAGAATTTCCAAAGCAGTCTTTATATGTTTTATACATAATTTCCTGATTTATATCATCAAAAGAGAAACCATAATCCCGGCATAGCGAATAAGCTATTTGTGCCCTTTCTGTGTCTATAGCAATTTTATCATACCATTTCCTCGGTATTGCAAAAATAATATGGCCGCCATAGTAAGATACGCGGAAACATGCCTTCTGTTGCGTTTCTCTTTCTGACATCCAATCATACATCCTTATGTCATACCTTAACCGATTGATTGACATTTCGAATAAATTTTTCCAGTTCTCATCTGCATTTTCCCATGCCAATGGCTGAGGAGCTGTATCAATCTTTTCCTTCAGCGCTGTTATAATCTCTGTATGAGAGCCGTTATACATAACATCTGTCAGCATTGTCCGCACCTTCTCATTTGAAGCAAGGATATTTTTCAGGTATTTATTTTTCTCTGAGCGTTCGGTGATGTAGAGTTCGTTGATCTCTCCCCACGTATTGAACATGCTCACTATTGCACGGATAAGGACATGTCCTTTCCGGTAAATTTCACTTATTCCATTTCCATCAAACATTTCTTTCGCAAAAATAGAATTGTTTAAATAATCCGCCTTATCCATCCCTTGTCTGTAAAAGAATGTCACCATACCCTTAAAATAGGGATGTTTTTCTACGTTTATCCATATATCTTCCCACTCTTGCTCCTCGGATATTCTTTTGGCTTTTTCTACCTCCTCCAATAAAGCACGATTCTCTCTTTCCGAAGAATTTTCCATGCGCCACCCACTCAGTGCTGTGTAGAATGATTTATTCCCATCCATCCTTTCTGCTACAAAATGAATAACGGATGAGAATTTCCGTATCAAAGAAGATACCGGGGTCAGACTGTCAATATTCGTGTTTTCAATTACATTCCATACTACCCTCATCCATTGGCTAAACGTAACGGGGTTGAAATCACTCATTGCTTCAATATACTCAATTACTGCGCCAAATGCAATAAGTTCAGATTGACTTATTTTAGATGAGCAACAATAAAAATCATCCCCACTGTCTTCCGACGTTCTTTCCCAAACAGGAATCATATTTTTATAAATGTATCGTTCTTGAGATTTGCAGTCATAGCTATACAGAACATCCAGGACTTTGCCAAGCGTAATGATATAATCAGGATGTTGATTTAAAAGCACTTCAAAATTCTTGAATCCAAAATACTCATTATTGCCAGAACGATCTTCAGCGTCAGTAAAAAAGAACTTAATGTTTTTATCTGAACGCATATCCCTGTCACTTACATCATCCTTACTTGATATGATATATTTGCACGCAAAGAAGCGGGTAAAAAACGCCATATAGGAGTTATCAAAGTCATCATCCCCTTCCTTCCAGAAAATGTCAATCCACTTTGTATCAAGTCTTACGGAAAAGTCAAAATGATATTGCACCTTATCCGCAGTATCCCTATTGTACAATGAGACATCTTCTTGAAACGGTTTATAGTCCTTGTTTGAAACAAAATTTGTCAAGTCTGCTTTAAAGTTCTCGAATGCGCTCAGTTGCAGGCCGCGAGCATTCATTTTTATATATAGTTCTTCTGATAGATTGAAAACGCCAAGAGATTTCACATAGAATTGTATGTTCTGGAGATTAGCGAACAAATTGTTTCTTCCAAGTCTGGTATATCTGTCGTGTATAGAATCAAGCATAGTCAGCATGGCATCAATTGTACTATCCCTGTCAAATGATTTAAAATACCACTTTGCATTGCGTATAACCTCTCCGGGGGTCTTTCCTTTCCAATCGACTTTGTAAGATGATAATTCTTGGCAAAACACTGTAGAAGACGCTCTTGTCTCATAAAAGAACCTTGAAAGACATCCTCTGACGAATATACTTTCATCTTGCTCTGTTCCGAACTCAGCATTTATAATATACCAATAAAGCAAAAAGAGAGTCGTAAGTCGCTGCTGACCATCCAACAGTTCCATTTTATAGTTATCATTGTCTGGTTTTATGATGCCATAAATGAAATTGATCTCAAGAATCTCCTTGTTGTCACTTGACAAGCATTCAAAAATCTCATCCAAGAATGAATTCCTTATATATGTACAAGCCTCGTCCGTACGTCCTTGAGCATAAGGTCGCTGTATTTGCGGTATGACAATACTTGACACTTCGACTTGCGTATTTTTATCCAAATCAACTTTTTTACAGAACAGGTCAGTAAATGAATATTTGTAATCCATATCGCACTTAGTTATTTTCAGGTAAGTATTCTATTAAAGTTTCTGCAATGTATTTTTGGTATGCATCCATATCATCTTTTGTCCAAGCCGAGAGATTGGTTCTTCTGTCATCATAAAACTTGGAGAAAATATATTGAGTTGCAATTGGGACAAAAACACCTTGCCTGATTTTATCAATAATTATCCTGCGTTTAGTACAAAACAGGCTATTGCCATAGGAACGGTTTGTAGCTGCATCCAATAAGGTAAGATTGCCTATGCTGTTTTTCATCTCCTCATCAGCTTCTATCTCACCTGCATTTTTCTTCAGAAGACCAATTATATTATCGTAATTTTTAGTCTCCATCATTTGTGATATATCACATTTCTCCTGTTCAGACAGAAAGCCTTGTCTATCCATCATGGCCGTCTCTATCCATTCTTTTTTCAGTTCATCCTTTTTCAAAGCATTTGTGTGAAATGAGTCTATATGCTCAATGTCCCAGTCCTGAGTGTTTAACACATCAAATGGGAACTTGTAAACATCCGAGTCGGAATCTAATTTTGAGTTTTGAACATTAAGAAGATGGATATTCAAGGTAAGAAGAATCCTATATATATTTTTCCTATCCTTATACGTCGTAACGATATTACCGTCCTCGTCTTTTTTCACACCTCTCAGATAGAAGCTAATTCTCTCTTTCAGATAGCATATAAAATCCTCTTGTGTCGAATCTTCCTCCATAGCATCATAATGTGCTATAAGTCTGCTAATATCCTCGCCGCATTGACTTAACAAACCGATATAATTATATGTTGCAGGAGTGCAGAACCAGTCATCCAACGTTCTGAATACAGTCATGACCTCTTTCCAGGCATGTGAGACAGCCTCTTGAAGCTCATCACCTTGCTTGCCTTCAAATTTATCGTAGTAGTATCTAAAAATAGCACTTTCTCGGTTGTCATTCAATTTCTTATCAATATTCTTTAGATGTTCATCCCATTCGTCTTCATTAATGTTCGCTAATTTATGCTTCTTGTAAATTAAGGAAAAAAGAAGGTCTATCCGATTCTGCATGTCGCTTCCCTTCTTTTGCAGGAAATACCAAAAATTATTAGCATGCAATGTGTTCTCTATGAATTCCCATTCTATTGCCAAAGTCGACTGCTTGATAAACTTGGAACTCTGTTCGAAATTTTTATTGAGCAGGAATAACCCTTTAACCAATTCCGCATCAGTTAACCGAATCTTTCCCGTATTAATTTTCTGGAATTCCTTTATGCTGCTTTTTGATTTTTCCTCTGGAATTTCGTACCATAGGACCTGCACAGAACCACTTTTGGTATCTCTCATCCCATTCAACAAGGAAAACAAATTATTTCTCACTGAATCCAGACTTCCCCCGAGTTTATATCTTTGATTGATTTGTTTGCCTTCTGACTTAATCCAGTCATCAATATATCTAAACGCATTTGACATGTGGAAAAAGTCAATATTCTTCTTATACTCCTTATTAGTTGAGAGCATGGACAAATTCAGCCCTTCCAAAAATGAAGCAGAATCTTCTCTTGTTGCGTAAAGTATATGATATAACTCTCTTCCGTCCTCTTCTTCTTTTAACGTTTCTGCATCCCAGCCTTTTTTAGAAATCAAGTACTTATATAATAAAAAAATTGACGTAAGCCGCTGTTGACCATCAATAATTTCCCAAACTCCCTTGTTTATTTGTTCTTCAACCGAATCTGATTTGAATAATTCCTTAATTTTATTCTCATCTGTAATTGGACGCGCGATAATAGGCTGAAGACAATAAAATTCTTCGTCCATTTTGCAATCATTTGCAAAGCACAATAAATCTCTCAACAAATCACCGACTTGCTTATTAGTCCATCGATACCCACGCTGATATGCCGGTATATAAAAGTATCTACCATCCAGAAGTTCTCCAATGGCATATTGTTGAATTGAATTGTCCATATTTATTTTATTTGATTAATTATGCTGTTTAATTTTTCTAATTCTTTGACCAGCACTTCAAATGATACCGACTCACCATAAATCATGTGCAACCGCATATTCTCATAGTCAGATTTCCACTGTTCAAAAACAGAAGGAGGTGGAACAATATTTAGCGTTGCTGGATAAAGTGTGTCGTAATCGAAACCGCGCAAGCCTATGAATGTGCGACGATGTTCTACTACTTGACGGTAAAGCAGTGCATCATTGACAGCACGCTCGGCAATTGGAGTTTTCAACATCTGGCCGATGTCATACATGTGCCGTGACATGCGTTCTATTCTGATTAAATCCTTTGGCTTGGCAAATTCCTCATGAAGCAGAAATATCTTTTCAAGGAAAGTGCGTTCGGGAAGTACTGCACGTACCATGAACTTCTGTTCAGCGAAAGGAGCTTTCGAATATACTTGGTCAATCATTGAATCAATCATAATCTCACTTACAGGCTCACTCATTGACCTGCCGCTAACTTCCACTTTTACCTTAGGCAGAATATATTGATTGCCGTCCATGCCATCTATTGAAACGGAGAAAACTGAATCATAATTGATGTTTATAATTTCCGGATCGGTCGTGGAGACTGGGGTAATATCCACATTAACCTTGAACTTTTCTTTTGATATGCCGTTTTGGTACAACTGTGCAGCTAAATCGTGTTGCATTGTTTCACGGACAAAGGAACAGGCAGCACGACGCAACTTGTCGCTGATTTGCGTCTTGGACAGTGTTCCGCTGAAGCCAAGATATTCCCGGTCAATGGCAATGTCTATATCCTCTGAAAATCGGTCGATCAGATGCCAACACTTACTCAACGAAGTACCGCCTTTGAATGACAGATGATTGGCATACGGTAAACTGAACATTGCACGTAGAACTGCCGTAACCCACCAATCCTTTTCTATGACCTCGCGTTGTCTTATATTCAACTCCGAGGAAACACGGTTAAGTATATCTACACGGTCTTCCGTTGATAAATCAATGAATTTCATCGCTGCAATATTGTCCTTATCCATGTCGGAGCAAGCACTATATCGTGATTAAAATCCTGTTCCGAAACATGTTCTGTTATCATTTTTTTTATTATCTCCTTTTGGTCATTTGTTATGGTTTTCTCGCCAATCTCACGCATGGCGAGGACTGCAAGCTGCATCAGCTGAGATTGATAAGCGAAATTCCCCAAGTCATTGCTATGCCGGAATGTGATATTCTTTCCCTCTCCAAACCTCATCTGTCGGGCAGAACCATCTGTTATATAAATGATATTAGACGGGACCTGTGTGGATAATCCTAATTTGTTAAGTGCATAAGTTCCTGTCGGTATGACACGCGCATTATCTCGTTGCGCTATTTTTAATGCTATGTCGTCTAATGATGGCTCTCGTAGCGTACCATCCCATTTGTCATACGCAGGTATATAGTAAATACCTTTTGCAAAGCGACACAATTTCCCATTGCGGCACAAACGGCTTAATCCCGATCGTACAGCATCGGGAGTACCACAGCTTGTGAAGTCGTCAGGAATAAATATTGTCCCTTCGTTTGCCTCTTCCACAATATGATGCATCTCCTTGTAAGAACTGTTTGCACCCATAATTAATTATATTTTGCCACAAAAATAATGTTTTTTTGTGGCATTATCTAATTCCATCGGAAATTTATTTACGATGGAGCCATTTCGGGCGGGTTATCCTGAAAATAGATATTTTTAATTCGTGATTATAAAAAAATTTAGTAAATTTGCGGTCACTTATGCCGTCAATAAAAGAAATACAACAGCTCATCACTCCCGAACTGAAGGCGCTTAACGAATTGATTGCCTCCACACTCGACTCACCCAACGAGTTGATGAACCGCATTGTCGACAATTATCTCCGCACGAAAGGGAAACAGATACGTCCTATATTGGTGATACTCAGCGCCAAGCTGTTGGGCGACGTCAACGAGAACGTCATCAGGGCCGCGGCTGCCGTCGAGCTTCTGCACAACGCGTCGCTCATACACGACGATGTTGTCGACGAGACCAAGATACGGCGCAACACCCCTACCATCAACGGCATCTGGGACAACCATATCGCAGTGCTCGTGGGCGACTTCTTTGTGTCGTCGTCACTCCAGCTTGCAATGATGACCGGCGACATACGCATCATCAACGCCATAGCGCGTCTGGGCAAACTGCTGTCGATCGGCGAGCTTGACCAGATATACTGCGCCCGCTTCCACAACCTCACCGAGCCGGCCTACATGCAGACCATCGAGCGCAAGACCGCCTCGCTGTTCATGGCATGCGTCGAGATGGGAGGCTATGCCGTAGGCGCTTCCGACGCCGACATAGCCGCCATAAGCGAGTTCGCGCGCCTGCTCGGTCTCTGCTTCCAGATCAAGGACGACATCTTCGATTACTACGAGGACAAGAACATAGGCAAGCCAACAGGCAACGACCTGCGCGAGGGCAAAATCACGTTGCCGCTGCTCCACGTGCTCGAAACTGACACGTCGGCCTTGCGTCCCGCCATGCTGCAGCTCTCGCAGCAGGAGGAACTGTCGACCGACGACATCAACCGCCTTATCGAATACGCCAAGGCCAACGGCGGCATCGACTATGCATACGCCACGATGGAAAGCCTCAAGGCACAGGCCGCCCCGATTCTCGACAGCTTCGGCAACAAAGCCGTGACCGGCTATCTCGCCGACATACTCGACTACACCATACATCGCGAGGTATAAGAACTATTATTTTCCCAACGACATGTCAACAATTACTGAAACTTCAGTGCTGCGCAGCGCTTTCCTCAAGATTGGCTGGGCACCTATCGTCACCATCGGCGGCACGATTATCCTCTCCGCATTAGCCGCCATCATAGGCATCAACAGCGCCTCATCCTACACCGACGGCATGGGCATGACAAAGATAATACTCATCATGGCCGCCGTCATCGGTCTCGCAGGCTATATCATGTCATACCTCGGATTCGCACAGGCCCACAAGGCATTCGGCATCACCAAAGCGGGCGACGCATTCGCCACCCTCAAGCTGTTTTTCCTGATTTACTGTATCATAGGCACTGTCTTCCTCATCATGGCGATAGCCCTTCCATCGTCATCCCGAACTTATATCGACTTAGTCAACACTGCCGACACCGACATCAGAAGATGGGCCACATTAGGCATAATATTCATCCTGATATATATCATTTTAGCCGCATTCACCATCATCTCGCTGTTCGTCATCATGAACAAGACAGCCACCATCGCGGCGACCACCAATATCGAAGCGATGCGCAACTGCGCACGCGGCGCACGCTACGGCGTCTACTGCTTCTTCGCCGGAATCGTCACAGCCATCCTTTCAGCAGCCATCGACTCTTTTATTGTGTTAGGCTTATGCGAAGGCGCACTCCTCATATTCACCATCTTCACACTCGTGAAATGGGCAGGCGGATGGCTTGAAGGCGCTACCGAAGTGCTGCGTCACCCCGTGGAAGCGGCAGACTACGGCACCAATCAGCCGGCCGAATGAACCGTCGGTATGCAACAGTTGTATATCAGTATATCATAAGTTTTATTTATCATATATAGCCTGATTTTCATTTAAGAATGGAGAAAAAACCTCACCTTGTCGGACTGACCGAGACAGAAGTTATCAAAAGCCGTCAGGAGCATGGCATCAACGTCCTTACTCCGACAAAGAAAAAATCGCTTTTCCGTTGCTTTCTGGAGAAGTTTCGCGACCCGCTGATTATCATCCTCCTCGTTGCGGGAGCATTGTCGATATGCATATCGCTCTATGAGTATTTCTGTCTTGACGAAGGCACCACCGTGTTTTTCGAGCCGACGGGCATATTCATGGCCATCATACTTGCCACCGGGCTCGCATTCATATTCGAGATGAAAGCCGACCGTGAGTTCGCCATACTCAACCAGGTCAACGACGAGGAGGCCGTACGCGTGATACGCGACGGCAACACGATAGAAATACCCAAACGCGACGTTGTTGTCGGCGACATCGTGATACTCAACACCGGCGACGAGGTTCCCGCCGACGGGCAATTGCTCGAAGCGGTGACACTCACTATGGACGAGTCCACCCTCACCGGCGAACCCGCCTGCCACAAGACCGTCAACCCCGACGATTTCGACCCCGAAGCCACTTATAAAAGCGACTACGTGCTGCGAGGGACCAAGGTAATGGAGGGGCACGGCATATTCAAAGTCGACAAAGTTGGCGACGCTACCGAAAACGGCAAAGTATTCCACGAAGCGCAGATTGACTCGTCGGTTAAAACCCCGCTCAACGAGCAGCTCGACCGGCTCGGTAAACTCGTGTCGAAGATGAGCTACATAGTAGGCGGACTCGTCATCGCCGGCCGCTGCCTGATGTATTATCTAAGCCCGGAATTCGACGGTTTTCTGACAATGGAGTTCGCCGCCTACCTGCTGCAGACGCTCATGATAGCCGTTACGCTGGTGGTAGTATCGGTGCCCGAGGGGCTGCCGATGGCCGTGACCCTCTCGCTCGCCTACTCTATGCGCCGCATGCTCCGCACCAACAATCTCGTGCGCAAGATGCATGCCTGCGAGACGATGGGCGCCGCCACCGTGATATGCACCGACAAGACCGGCACACTTACCCAAAACCAGATGCAGGTGGCCGACATGCAGTTCTGGGGCGACACTCCGCGCGACATAATCAACGAAGGCATCGCCGTCAACTCCACCGCCACACTCGACCTGTCGGGTGCGCGCCCCAAGGCGCTCGGCAATCCGACGGAGGGCGCTTTGCTGCTTCGTCTGCATGCCGACGGCATTGACCATACGGCATTGAGCGAGGCCGCCGAACGTCTCGAAGAACTTCCGTTCACCACCGAGCGCAAATTCATGGCCACGGTTGTGAAATCGGCCGTCACGGGCGGTCCGGTGCTCTACGTAAAGGGCGCACCCGAAATCGTGCTTTCCATGTGCACGAAGGTGGCCGGAGGCCGTACTCCGGTCCAAATCAACGAACAGCTGCTTGACTATCAGCGTCAGGCGATGCGCACCCTCGGCTTCGCATACGCCGAGCTGCCTGCCGGCGCTCCGCTCCCCGACCTCACTCAACTCGCATCACGCAACGCCGGTGTCGACCTTGAATTCATAGGCATTACCGCCATTTCCGACCCCGTGCGCGCCGATGTGCCCGCAGCCGTAAAAGAATGCCTCGATGCCGGAATAAAGGTGAAAATAGTTACGGGCGATACCCCGGCCACCGCACGCGAAATCGGACGCCAGATAGGCCTTGTCAGCGACAGCGACACTCAGGAATCAATCATCACCGGACCGGAATTCGCCGCCTTGTCCGACAAAGAGCTGTATGACCGTGTCGACGGCCTGAAAGTGATAGCCCGCGCCCGACCGGGCGACAAGAAACGCCTTGTCGAGACACTCCAGAAGCGCAACGAAGTCGTGGCCGTGACAGGCGACGGCACCAACGACGCTCCGGCACTGAAAGCCGCCCACGTGGGCCTGTCGATGGGCGACGGCACCTCTGTTGCCAAGGAAGCCTCCGACATAACCATCGTCGACAATTCCTTCTCGTCAATCGGACGCGCCGTGATGTGGGGACGCTCCCTCTATCAGAACATACAGCGGTTCGTGCTGTTCCAGCTGACCGTCAACGTAGTAGCCTGCCTCATAGTGCTGTCGGGCGCCTTTATGGGCACCGACTCTCCGCTGACCGTGACCCAGATGCTGTGGGTCAACCTCATCATGGACACTTTTGCCGCCATGGCGCTTGCATCGCTGCCGCCGTCGCGGTCGGTCATGCAGGCCGCACCGCGCGACCGCTCGGCGTTCATAATCACCCGCAGCATGTGGCGCGCGATAATCGGAGTGGGCGGACTGTTCTTCATCCTGCTGTTAGGACTGCTCTACATCTTCGAGCATGCCGACGTCACTTCGCTTACCGACCTGTTCCACGTCAGGATTGGCGCCGACAAAGGCCTGACGCCCTACGAACTGAGCATGTTCTTCACTATCTTCGTGTTCCTGCAGTTCTGGAACATGTTCAACGCCCGTGCCTACATGACACGCCGCAGCGCCTTCCACCTCAAGGGATGCGGTGAATTTGAACTGATAGCGCTCTGCATCTTCATAGGACAGATACTGATTATCCAGTTCGGAGGCCGGTTCTTCAACGTAGTGCCCCTGCGCCTCACCGACTGGCTCATAATCCTCGGCTCAACCTCCCTCGTCCTCTGGATAAGCGAACTGAGCCGCCTCTTCACATCCCGCAAATAAAGCGCGCCCCTACAATCAGCAATCATAGCCAATTGTAGGGACGCGATTCAATGCTGTTTACTTGAGTGGAGTTTACTCTGACCTGAGCAAATATTTTGATGAGAAAATTTGGTTAAATA
>CAJLWO010000020.1 GCA_905210435.1 uncultured Bacteroidales bacterium | reverse complement strand
AAAGATTGCGCAATTGCACGCAATCTTTCTGCTGTTTTCGTCCTCACAGCCGGGAGGGCTATAGAAGCGTTCTTTTTTACTTTATAGGACCTCTTCTTCATCTTAACGGAGTTGAAAAAGCCTCTATCATCTACTCTAATGCAGGAAATCTTGTTATACCACTTGTTTCCTCTATTCTAGGACCAGACTGGGTTATTTATTCCAGCGCCTACGTCTCTGTACAGCTTTTTCTTCTCTGGAGTCATGGAAAAATGATGATCTGTGAAGAAAAGAAGCCTGATTTTAAAAAAATCATAACAAATACAAATATGATTGCCATTTTATTCGGTATTTTTCTATTCTTGGCACAGATTTCACTTCCCGGTCCAGTGGACAGCGCTGTCCGCTCCCTGGGAAGCATGATTGGTCCTTTGGCCATGCTGATCTCAGGAATGCTGATTGCCGGAACCACGCCCCAGGAAATTCTGACTTTTCCCCATATTGGACTTGTCACGATTCTGCGGCTCATCGGTGTACCGCTTTTGACAATTTTACTTCTTAAATTCAGCGACCTTGCTTCTTTTGCTGAGAATGGTTCACAAATTCTGCTTGTCACCCTGTTAGCCACAATCACCCCATCCGCCTCCACAATCACGCAGATGGCTCAGGTATATGGAAAAGATGCCCGCTATGCTGGTGCCATTAACGTAATTACCACTCTATTCTGTATGATAACCATGCCAATCATGGTTTATCTCTATCAATTATAACTTTATTCGTAGCTGTTCACAGTTACCTTTATTCTTCACGACAAAGAGGTTATTTGCCAAACAGCAAATAACCTCTCTTCATAAAACTCTAACATGCATCTGCATTCTTGCTGCGGGATGGGAGTTATCTCACATCTGATATCTTATTGTCCTATCTCTGATATTCCTTTACTGCGGTCTCGTAAAGATTGTTTCCTTCGGAATCAATTACCACGATCATAGGCATATTTTCTACCGTCAATTTTCGGATCGCCTCTGTTCCCAGATCATCGTATGCAATCACTTCCGATTCCTTAATGCACTTTGAAAGAATTGCTCCGGCTCCGCCCACTGCCGCAAAATAAACGGCACCATTGCGAACGATGGCATCGATGACTGCCTGGCTTCTCTTTCCTTTTCCGATCATGGCTCCCATGCCGAGATCCAGAAGTCTCGGAGTATATTTATCCATACGGCTGGCTGTGGTTGGACCTGCAGAACCAATCGGACGGCCCTCTCTGGCCGGTGACGGTCCCATATAATAAATTACATTATCTTTCAGATCAAGTGGAAGTTCTCTTCCTTCATCCAGCGTCTCTATCATGCGCTTATGAGCTGCATCACGTGCCGTATAGATGGTTCCGCTTATATATACATAATCACCTGCATGCAGGCTTTTTAATGTCTCCCTGTCAATTGGAGCTGTGATTGTTCTATCCATATTTTCCTCCAAATCTATCTTATGTACTCTCGGTATCTTTTTGTGCAGGAAAAACTCCGAGAGTACATTCTTTATACTATCAAATGATGTTTGGGTCACAAGAGATTTTTCCCCTTTTGATACCGGATTGCTATGTGCTTCGCACTTCCGCAATCCTAAAAATATTCATCAAATCACTCTGTGCGCATGACGATTTACATGACAGCAGATATTGATGCCTACCGGCAGCCCTGCAATATGGGTCGGGTAGGTTTCAATATTGACAGCCAGGGCGGTTGTCCGTCCGCCTAATCCGCCAGGACCGATCCCAAGGTTATTGATCTTTTCAAGCATTTCTTTTTCCAGATCACGCACATACTCAACCGGTGATTCCTCTTCCAGATTTCTGGTCAGCGCGTGCTTCGCCATCTCTGCACACTTTTCAAAGGTTCCACCGATTCCAACGCCTACTACCATCGGAGGACAGGCATTCGGTCCCGCATCCCGCACCGCTGTCAGAATAGTATCCTTGACTCCTTCAATTCCATCTGCCGGTTTCAGCATGAACACACGGCTCATATTTTCACTTCCAAATCCCTTCGGAGCCACCGTGATCTCTACCTGCTCACCCTCTACGATCTCATAATGAATGATAGCCGGTGTATTATCCTTCGTATTCTCACGGTAAATCGGATCCTTAACCACGGATTTACGGAGATATCCGTCTACATATCCCTGGCGCACGCCCTCATTGATAGCATCAGTCAGAGAACCGCCGATCAGATGTACATCCTGTCCTACCTTGATAAACACAACTGCCATTCCGGTATCCTGGCAGATCGGAATCATCTCCTCACCAGCGATACATAAGTTTTCTTCCAGCTGGCCTAAAATCTGACGTCCCAATGGAGATTCTTCACTCGCTGCCGCCTCATCAAACACCTTTTTCATATCCGGTGACAGAAAATGGTTGGCCTCAATGCACATTTCTTTGATATTCTGTGTAATGGTTTCAACATTGATTCTTCTCATTTGAAAACTACCCTTCTTCCATGAAATTTTTATCTGCCCCTGCTGACAGAACCGCATCTCTTAATCATTAATGACTCTTATATCATCATAATAGAAATTAAATAATCTTGCAATCATTTCTGAATAGATGTAATAAAAATACCCCCTGAATAGATTTTGATCTCATGCGCAGTGATTCTGATAGGAATATGCCAGCTTTGCTGACCAGAATCACGCGCCAAGTCTCACGGACGTTCTACTTATCTATTCAGGAGGTATTATATTGTTACAGTTCAGCCATGACATCTTCTTGTTTCCATATTCATTCAAACCAGCGCATGGCTAAACTGTAACATCATATTATCTTGAAATTTCTCTTGTTACGTGTTTTAACCACTCTTTTTCTTCGTCATTCATATACGGAGAAATGGTTTCGTATACGTCTTTATGGTATGTATTTAAGCGCTCGATATCCGCGTCATCCATGAAACGTGTATCCAGTGCCTCTAAGTCAATCGGCGCCTTGGTCAGGAATTCGAACTTCAGGAACTGTCCGTACTCATTTTTCTCATCCTCGACACATAAGATCAGGTTCTCTGTTCTGGTTCCGAAATCGCCAGCAAAGTACAGACCCGGCTCATCGGAGCAGATCATGCCCGGCTCAATCACAGCACTGTCCTGACGCTCCGGAACAACCTTCCAGCGCAGTCCGTTCGGTCTCTCATGTACGTTAGAAAGATATCCAACACCATGTCCGGTACCATGTGCAAAATCAAGACCACGTTTCCAGAATGCTTCACGGATGGTGTAGTCTAAGTTGATTCCCCGGCAGCCGTGAAGGAACTTCATGGTTGATACCTTCAGCATAGCGGCTGCTACGATTGTGTAGTACTCTTTTTCCTTCTCGGTCAGAGGTCCTAATGCATAGGTTCTTGTGATATCAGTAGTTCCCTCTAAATACTGTCCGCCGGAATCTACCAGCAGAAGACCTTCCGGTTTTAATTTCTTGCATACCTCATCGCTTGGATGATAATGGCACATTGCTGCATTTTCCTTGTAAGCGGCAATGGTTACGAAACTTGGCTCGATATAGTTGCCCTGCTCTGCTCGCAGTTCTTCAATTTTATGAGCCGCTGTCATCTCTGTCATATCGCAGGTTCCGATGGTATGCTTCAGCCAGTACATAAACTTGGTAACAGCAATGCCATCTTTTAAATGGGCCCTACGCATATTTTCGATCTCGGTCGCATTCTTAACAGCCTTCATGGTCGCACAAGGATTCATCTCGTCTATAATACGGCAGGAAGCATCAATGCTCTCGCATACAGCAAAGCTTGCTTTCTTGCGTTCCAGAAGAATCTTCTCATTCTTCAGGGCTGCCACATCCTGTAAGAATTCCGCATACTCTTTTACCTGAACCTTTGCCTCAGCTAAAGCCGCACAAACCTCTTTTCCCATCTTAGTATCTTCTTTGATAGCTTCTTTCTGTACGTATAAATAGGCTTCATCCTGTGTAATAAGTGCATAGGACAGAAATACCGGGTTATTTACAATATCGTTTCCACGAAGGTTGAATAACCATGCGATTTCATCCAGAGCCGTCATCAGATGAATCTGTGCTTTATTTTTCTTCATGGCATCACGAAGATCTGAAAGTTTCTCTACGGTACTCTTTCCGGCATATTTTACATCCAGGCTCCAGATAGGCTCGCAGGACATAGCCGGACGGGAAGTCCAGATCTCACCTACCAGATCCTTACTGCAGTTGATTGTTACATTTTTTTCCTGCAGTAAGTTCTGAAGACCATACCCCAGCTCAGAGTTTACAACACGGCCGTCAAATCCAAGGCATCCATCAACCGGAAGCTCCTCCTCTAAAAATTCGTCCAGAGTCGGGAATTCAGGTTCACCCATGCGGTATAATTTGATCTCACTGCCTGAAAGCTGCTCTTCTGCCTGTACAAAGTATCTTCCGTCTGTCCAGAGTCCGGCTTTGTCCATAGTGATAACAGCCGTTCCAGCTGTTCCGTTGAAACCGGTCAGGAAGTGACGGCATTTAAAGAATTCGCCTACATACTCAGATTCATGAAAATCCGCAGTCGGAACCAGGTATGCATCGATTCCCAGTTCTTTCATGCGATCTCTTAATTGTCCAATTTTTATATTTGTCTGGTTCATTATTTCCTCCTTCATACGATTTTTTTGAAAAAATATGTACTCCTGGAATGTCTATGCATTCCGCATAAAACATTCCCAGAGTACATCTTATTCTAGTTATTTAAATTATCGTAACAATTCAGCCCCATTAGCCAAGAAACATTCCAACACCCGGTCCTAACGGAAAGTTAAGTACGATCCATAATACTAACAGGATACTCCATCCAATCAGGAAGCAGATACTGTACGGAAGCATGGTGGAAACCAGAGTTCCGATACCAGCCTCTTTATCATATTTCTTCATGAATACGATAATCATTGCGAAATAGGACATCATCGGAGTGATAACGTTTGTACAGGAGTCACCGATACGGTAAGCAACCTGAGCGAACTCCGGTGTGTAACCTAACAGCATGAACATCGGTACGAATACCGGCGCGATCAGAGCCCATTTTGCAGATGCAGAACCCATGAACAGGTTGATGAATGCTGCAAAAAGAACGAATAAGATCATGGTCGGGATAGTTCCGATACCGGAGTTTCTAAAGAACTCAGCTCCCTTTAATGCAAGGATCGTTCCTAATTTGGTATAACCAAAGAAGTTAATAAACTGTGCTGCCACAAAGGTCAGAGCGATGTAGGAGCTCATGGTTCCCATGGCACGTCCCATTGCGTTGCAGACATCCTTCTCTCCGTGATATACACCAGTCATATGACCATATACAACAGACGGTACGAAGAAAAGTACAGTGATAATTGGGATGATGCCCTCCATGAACGGGGAGTTTCCTAACAGTGTTCCGTCCTCAGCTCTCATAACAGAGTTAGCCGGGAGACAGAAAGCTACCAGAACCAGAATCATAACCAGTAAGGTTAAACCAGCTACTTTCAGAGCTTTTCTTTCCTGGTCGTTTAATTTATACTCAGAGCTTGTTTCATTCTCTTCCCCATTGCCGTGATACTCACCAAAACGCGGTGCAACGACTTTCTCAGTGATGATAGTACCTAAGATTGTGATCAGGAAGGTAGACACCATCATGAAGTACCAGTTTCCGGTCGGCTCAACTACATAAGTCGGGTCTACCATCTTTACAGCCTCGTTGGTAATACCGCAAAGAAGCGGATCCAGAGTACCGATTAATAAGTTTGCAGAGAAACCACCGGATACACCTGCAAATGCTGCAGCCATACCAACTACCGGATGACGATTGTATGCCATGAACATCAGTGCTGCAATCGGAATCAGAACGATGTATCCAACTGCATCGGCCAGGTTGGACATAACGCCTAAGAATACGATCATCGGAGTGATTAACTTAGCCGGAGTAACCTCTACAGCAGACTTTAATGCGCCTCCGATTAAACCACTGTCCTCCAGAAGTCCGATACCAAACATAGCTACCAGGACAACTCCCAAAGGAGCGAATCCTGTAAAGTTAGTGATTGCATGTGTCAGCATGTATACAAGCCCCTCACCATTCAAAAGGCTGACAGCCTGAACCGTCTGAGTCTCTACGACTCCCTTAGAACGGTTAACCAGTTCACCTGTTGCCGAAACTCCAGCCATCTCACAGACAGCAGAAAGAACGATAACAAAGAGAACTAAAATTGCAAAAATAGAAATCGGATGCGGAAGTTTATTTCCGACTTTCTCAATTCCGTTCAGCCAGCGGTTTAATAACGAAGGCTTATCTTTTGTTTTTGTCGATGAACTGTCGAGATCCTTTTCTTCCTGAAGGTCAATCTCGTTGCGGTTGTCGTCGATGACACGGTATTGCAGATAGGCAAGCGACTGGTCGGGCATTATGCGGAAGCTGCCGCCAATTTCGCGACGCCACTTGCGGGCTATCGAGAATAATCCGCGGTTGAGATAGGCGTCGACAAACGGGTGCACATACATTGTGAATTTTTTGACATTGAGCGTGCTGACGAGGTAGTCGAGCTTCTCTTTGAGTGTATCGGTGAAAAGGAGTGACGGCTGCACTTCCCCTTTCCCGAAACATGAGGGACACTTCTCGGTAGTGGTTATGTCAAGAGCCGGGCGTACGCGCTGGCGTGTTATCTGCATCAGGCCGAATTTACTGAGCGGCAATATGTTGTGACGCGCGCGGTCGTTGGCCATGACTTCTTTCATGTGCTCGTAGAGCCGCTGGCGGTGCTCGCTCTTGTTCATGTCGATGAAGTCGATGACGATGATTCCGCCCATGTCGCGGAGCCTGAGCTGACGTGCTATTTCGTCGGCGGCACGCAGATTGACTTCGAGGGCGTTGCTTTCCTGGTCGGCGGATGCCTTTGTGCGGTTGCCGGAGTTTACGTCGATGACATGCAGTGCTTCGGTATGCTCGATTATGATATACGCGCCCGATTTAAATGATACAGTTTTGCCAAACGATGATTTGATCTGTTTGGTGATGTTGAATTTATCGAAAATCGGTTCGGGCTTGTCGTACAGTTTTACTATATCGCGACGTTCGGGGGCTATGAGGCTCACATATTTCTGTATCTGCGCCATAGCGTCGGCATCGTTGACATGAACGGCTTCGAAATCGGGTGAGAATATATCGCGCAACACTCCTACAATACGGCTCTCCTCTTCGAAAATCAAGGACGGTGCCGTGGCTTTCTGTGCTTTGGCGAGAGTGGATTCCCAACATTCGAGAAGAGTCTTCAGCTCGTGGTTGAGGTCGGCCACACGTTTTCCTTCGGCCGAAGTGCGTATTATAATTCCGAAATTTTTCGGGCGTATACTCTCGACAAGCTGACGGAGACGCAATTTCTCCTCGGTCGACTTGATTTTTTGCGAAATGGATATTTTATCGCTGAAGGGTATAAGTACGAGGTATCGTCCGGTGAATGTAATTTCGGTGGTGAGACGCGGACCTTTTGACGATATAGGCTCTTTGACTATCTGCACGAGCAGTTCGCGTCCCGATGTGAGAAGGTCGGCTATGGATCCGTGTTTGTCGATGTCCGGACCGAGTTTGAGTTTCGAGAGTTGCGGAATGCGTTTTTTATCATCAAGCAGCTGGTCTACAAAACTTGAATAGGAAGAGAAGTGGGGGCCAAGGTCAAGGTAATGAAGGAAAGCGTCTTTTTCGTAGCCGACATTTACGAAGGCGGCATTCAGTCCCGGCATGAGTTTCTTCACTTTAGCCAGATAGATGTCGCCGACAGCGTAGGCAAGATTGCGCGACTCTTTCTGCAGGGAGACAAGTCGTCCCTCCTCGGTAAGCGCAATCGACACCTCATTGGGCTGTACGTCTACAATTAATTCGCTTTTCATTGGTTGGGTTTAAATTATGCATGCGGTCGATTATGGCCGATGCAGGATTAGGGGATACCGCGCCTTTATGGCCCGGCTTTCATTTATAAAAACGCAAGAACAAACTTATTGACAACAACCGCCTGGCGGAATATCATATAAGTTTGTCCTGTATAGCGTTATGTCATGAGATTATTTCTTCTTGTGACGATTTTTTCTCAGACGTTTTTTACGTTTGTGTGTAGCCATCTTGTGGCCTTTTCTTTTTTTACCGCTGGGCATTTTGATGTAACGATTAAAAAGTTTATAAATAAATGACTGATTCTCAGTGGGTGTCGGGCCGAAACCGTTACCCTATATTATTTTACATCTTCCATGAACACTTTGGCCGGTTTGAATGCCGGGATGTTGTGTTCGGGGATGATGATTGTTGTATTTTTAGAGATGTTGCGAGCTGTTTTTTCAGAACGTTTCTTGATGATGAAGCTACCGAAGCCGCGAAGATATACGTTGTCACCATGGGCGAGGGAGTCTTTTACCACATCCATGAAATTTTCGATGGTGACGAGTACATTGGCCTTTTCAAGACCTGTACGTTTAGCGATTTCGTTAACGATGTCTGCTTTAGTCATTGTTGTACGTGATTTTTTAATTATAGGTTAATATATTTGTTTGCAAGCATTTAGTAGCGCAAAAACGTCCGGTGCCGTTTTGCAGATGCAAATATCGCATTTTTTTTTTAATTGTGTGCAATTTTATGCACAAAATTTTAATAAACTTCAATCTTTTACCAATTTAGCAACGCACCGAGATGACGTATCACAGCTATTTCGCATCCATCGATTACGATTTTTTCATCTTCGGCACGAGGGGCATACAGCAGTGCTTTCCATCCGGCACGCAGGGCGCCCGCGATATCGGTATCGGGATTGTCGCCTATCATCAGTGACTCTTCCGCGGTGGATCCGCTCCGGCTCAGTGCATATTCATATATACGCCGGTCGGGCTTGTTGACATTGATGTCGTCGCTGAGCACTACGGTATCGACCAGATGACCGATGCCGGAAGACCGGAGTTTGTCATGCTGCACGCCACGGAAACCGTTGGAGAGGATACCGATGCGAAAACCGCGTTCTTTCAGACGGGCCAGTGCTTCACGCGCACCGTCGACAAGCAGTCCTGTGGCTCCGAGCATGGCGAGATAGTCCACATCGAGGAGGGGATTTAAGCGGCGGTTCTCCTCATCGGGGACACCGCCTTCGAGCAGGGGGAGATAAAAGCGGTCGAAACGGAGTTTCTGCTGCGTAATCATGGCGGCGTTGTAGAGTTTCCAGAGAGCGGCGTTATGGCTGTGATAGACTTCGGTCCATTGCCCGACGCTGCTGAAAAAGCGGTCAAGGCGGTATTTGTCGTACACGCCGCGCAGGGCTATGAGCGACGAGGCTGCGAAATCGTAGAGCGTGTCGTCGAGGTCAAACCATATCCATGTCACGCCTGCCGGCGCCTTGACTGCGTCATAGGCGGCATGAGCGCGCACGGTTGCGTCGGAATTCATTTCGGCATCACGCATGCTCCACCATCCTTTCCACTTTACGCAACCTGCCTACGGCAAGAATCGTGACAGGAAGTATCATCACTTCGTATAATGTCTTTATGACGGCCTGCGTGACCATCAGCGAGACTATCATGCGCCACGACAGCACTCCGCCGAAGGCTATCGGGAAAAATATCACCGAGTCGATACATTCGCCGTAGACGGTCGACAATATGGCGCGGAACGAGAAGCGGCGCGCGTCGTTGCCCGAACGCTTCATTCGTTCCATCGTATAGGCATTGACCATCGAGCCGCACAGAAACGCGAGAAAACTTGCCGCAACGATACGCGGCACGCCTCCATAGATTTCCTGCATGGCCGACTGCGATGTCCACTCCGCCGAGCCGGGGAGCGCGATTGACAGCTGCAGGGCAAGCGTCACAAACAGGCTCGACGCGAATCCGAGCCATATCATGAACTTGGCGCGCTGAAGTCCGTAGACCTCAACAACACAGTCATTTATGATATACGAAAGAGGGAATATTATCACCCCGGCGGTGATAGTCAGCGGTCCGAGGTCGATTGTCTTGATTTCCACAAGATTTGCTACAATCAGACATATACAGAATGTCAGGACGAGCACGAGATAAAGCGCCGATACTTGGCGGTTGGCTAATTGTTTCATTTTTTCTTGTTTTTAACGAGGTAGCAAGCACTCTTGGAGGGTGGGAGGCGGCGACAGACGGACGATTTTCCGGACGCACAGACCGTGCGTCCCTACAATTGGAAGTTTTGCAACATTCTCCCTACAATGTCGAGCGAGATCTGCATTTCCGCAATACCCTCTTACTCCTATAACGGAGGCGCAAAGGTAGTGATTTTATATTTATAAAGCAATAATCCACATAGGTTTTCGTTATTTTATTGACATACATCAACGACAATATCAATGAAACGCAAAATATCAATATATCTTACTGTAATAGCTGCCATCGCGGCCTGCATGCTGACGGCGTGCATCGAGGACGGAGTCACGACTTCACCGTCCGACCAGCCGGCATTCTCGGTCGATACCTTAAAAATGGGTGAAATTTACACACTCGAAGGCTCACCGACACGCCGTTTCACCGTCTACAACCGTCACGACAAGATATTGAACATAAGCAATATATCCCTCCGCGACGACAACGACGGCTATTTCCGTCTCAACGTCGACGGATTTTCAGGCAAATCGTTCAGCGACATCGAGATACGTCCCAACGATTCGATATTCGTGTTTGTGGAGGCCACCCTCCCCGAAAATGGCCGTGACGACCTGCTGGAGGTAGAGCGTCATCTCGACTTCATCACCAACGGAGTGACATCGACCGTGGTGCTCAACATACAGGGGCAGGATGTAGTAAGATACAACGGCTTGGACATTACCGGCAATACGATATGGAACGCGGCAAAACCGTATCTCATATCCGACACCATCAGGATTGCTCCCGGCGCCACGCTCACACTCGAAGCAGGCACAAAGGTGCGTATGAAGGACAAATCGGCGTTCAAGGTGGAAGGGACGCTGCTCACCACCGGAACTCCCGACGCACAGGTTGAGATAACAGGCTACCGCACAGGCAACGTGGCCGCCTCCATACCCTACGAACTGATGTCGGGGCAATGGGGCGGAATATATTTCACATCATCGTCACGCGACAACAGCATGTCGCATACTTCGGTACGCAACAGCTCCGACGGCCTGACACTGTCTGCCATCGAGTCGGGCGACTCCCCCGCCCTGACGCTCACCAACTGCCAGATACGCAATACCACCAACTATATCATCGACTCGTTCCACGCCAATATCAAGGCCGTGGGCTGCGAGCTGACCGACGCTTCGCAAGGCATAGTGAGACTTACCGGCGGGAAACATATATTCAACCACTGCACCATAGCCAACTACTATCTGTTCACGGTGCTCGGCGGCCCGGCCATACAGCTTGCGCATCTCAGTCCCGACGACTCCGACGAGGAGAGCGGCCAGAAGCCGTACATCTCGGCCGATTTCACCAATACCATCGTCTACGGCAACGGCACGGAGTTTTCGCACGGCGACCTTACCGGAACGGCCGTCACCATGCGACGCTGCATATTCAAAAGCAAAGGAACGGACGACGACAATTTCATCAACTGCCTGTGGGACACCGACCCGCTTTACTACACCGTGCGCAATGAATATCTGTTCGACTACCGCGTGAAGCCGGAGTCACCGGCCATAGGTGCGGCAGATGCGGCATACGACATCTTCGGGTTCACTGCCGACCGCTACGGGGTGGCGGTGCATTCACCGGCCGAAATCGGGGCATATACATTTGTGGCGCCCGAGGAATAGGGAGGTGTTTAACATTTTTTCTTAACTATTATTGTAGCTTTTTGCCCTGTTTTTTTCATTATTATTAGTTACATTTGTAGTAATGAAAAAATTTGTTGCAAATATATTGTTTTTTGCTTTCGCCGCCGTCACATGCATTATTCCCGCCACGGCACAGCAACCCGTTGTGCGCGACGGTTTCCCTAAAGCTCCCAAAGGTCTTGACGGAAGGAATATCGCCCTGTGGCAAAGCCACGGCAAATATTACAATATCGAGAAAAACCGATGGCTGTGGCAACGGGCACACCTGATGCAGACCATCGAGGACCTTTATTCCACCTCGTATGTGCTCGACCTGCTTGTACCTATGCTTGAAAACGCAGGGGCATACGTGATGCTGCCGCGCGAACGCGACCTCAACGACATCGAGGTAATCATCGATGCAGACTCCCCGTCGACACCCGGATACTCCGAAATATCGACATTGAAAAAATGGACAACAGCGACAAAACCCGGGTTCAGGATGCCGTCAGGAAACCTTTCCGACCGCCAGAATCCTTTCAGCGAGGGGTCGGTGCGCAGTATCACTACCGTAGGGACCAACGCCGACGCTTCGACTGCATCGTGGAACGCCCGCATACCGCGTGCCGGAGAATATACCGTCTACATCTCTTACGCTTCGCTCCCCAACAGTTCCGATGCAGTAAAATATACCGTACACTCGCTGCGTGGCGACGAGACATTCACCGTCAACCAGACGATGGGCGGAGGGACATGGATTGCGCTGGGCAGCTTCCCGTTGGAAGCAGGCGTGCAGGAGATCCCGATAGTCACTATAAGCAACGCGGCGTCAGGCACCAATATAGGCAAGACTGTCACGGCCGACGCAGTCAGGATAGGTGGCGGCACGGGCAATGTGGCACGCGGCAAAGACGGCATCACAAGCGGACTGCCGCGATGGATGGAGGGTGCCCGTTACTGGCTGCAGTGGGCAGGCGCACCTGTTGAGGTCTATTCAAAGACCGATTATGAGAATGATTATTCCGACGATTTCAACAGCCGCCCGCTATGGGTAAACTATCTTGCGGGAGGGTCGTCGAGACTGCCTAAGGAAAAGGGGCTCGGCATCCCGGTAGACATAGCGTTCGCGCTTCACACCGACGCAGGCACCACCCCCGACTCTACGATAGTAGGTACGCTCGGAATATATTCCACCGACGGTGGCACACGCCTCGGCGACGGGCGCCGGCGCACCACCAACCGCGACTTGGCCGAAAGCATCGTCAATTCGGTGGTCAACGACATGAAAGCGCTCCATGAGCCGCTGTGGACCAAACGCAAGACCCGCAACCGCAAATATGCCGAAGCGCGTATTCCGAAAGTGCCGTCGGCTCTCGTAGAACTTCTCTCCCACCAGAATTTCGCCGACATGCGGCACGGGCAGAACCCGCAGTTCCGTTTCGACGCGGCGCGTGCCATCTACAAAGGGATGCTCAAATACCTATACGGGGCAAAGGGGGGCTACATGGTACAGCCGCTGCCGGTAAGAGCATTCATGATTGAGGACCGTGGCAAGGGCCTCTACAGGCTCCGCTGGAAAGCCACCGTCGATTCCCTCGAACCGACAGCCGTGCCCTCGAAATATTACGTAGAGATGTCGGAAGGGCTTTCCGACGTATTCCTCAAAATTGCCGAGGAGACCGGCACTTCATACGAATTTGAGGCCAAACCGGGCATCATATACAATTTCCGCATCATCGCCGCCAATGCCGGAGGTATCTCCTTCCCGTCAGAGACGCTCAGCCTGTGCCGGATTGACAACGGCAATCCGCAGGTCCTTATAGTGAACGGGTTCACGCGTCTGTCGGCGCCCGACTGGATGGAGACGCCCGACGAGGCAGGATTTCTCGACCAGCTCGACTACGGCGTGCCCTATCGCCGCAATATAGCCTACTCCGGCTCACAATACAATTTTGACCGCGAAAGCCCGTGGGTCGACGATGAAGCAGATCCGGGCTTCGGCGCAAGCGAAAGCAAATACGACGGCCACCCTGTGGCAGGCAACAGCTTCGACTATCCGCGTGTGCACGGCGCAGCAATCGCGGCCGCAGGCTATCCGTTTATCTCCACATCGCTTGAAGGGTATCTCGGACATAACTACCGTAACTCCATCATCGACCTCATCATCGGAAAGCAGAAAGAGGTGCTGATGGGCAATGCAGAAGCCTCCACTCGGTTCAAGGCTTTCCCGGCAGCGTTGCAGAAGAAACTGCGTGACCATACCTCGCGCAAAGGAAGTCTGCTTGCAAGCGGCACATTCATAGCCGCCGACCTGTTTGCCAATCCTTTTTCCTCCGACTCGACAATGAGAGCGGATGCGGCATTTGCACGTCAGGTGCTCGGCATCGAGTATGAGAGCGCGTTTGCCGCAGTGTCGGGAAAAATCGATGTACTCCCGTTCTGGGCCAACTGCCACCGGCCGGGCGACGGGCTGCAATACGCGTCGCAACCGAACGAAAAGATATATGTCGTGGAATCGCCCGATGCGATAGTAAGCGCCGAACGCGGCGTGTCGCAGTCAATCATGACCTACGCCGAGAACGGCAAAAGCGCCGCCGTGGCATCCAACCGCAAAGAAAGCGCCGTAATAACGATGGGATTTCCGTTCGAGACCATACGCAGCGCTGATGAACGTGAGATGCTCATGGCGCAGATGCTCCTGTACCTGCGCACCACCCCGCTGCCGATAGAGCCGCAACCCACGCCTTCCGTCGTATTTGACCGCAATTACCGGTTCCCGACAGGCACTCCCGCCTCGGTGCAGGATACTAATATTGAATTATAAAATGACATTAAACTGATATGAAATTTGAGGTATTTTCCCGCGCCGACGGCTATGATTTCGGCACAACGGGTGCATGGAAAGAGATAGCAGAGCGAGCTATCGCCGACTATGTCGCCATATTCGCATCGCCATATTCACTCGCTCCGGGCTACAACTGCCTGCCGCGCATGGCTCGCATAGCAGCCGACAGCGGAGCCGCGATGGTGTATTCCGACTACCGTGTCACCACCCTCTCGGGGGAGACAAAACAGGTGCCTACAATCGACTGCTTCAAAGGATCGCTGCGCGACGATTTCGATTTTGGTCCGCTCGTCATGATTGACACGCGCCGTCTGCGCGAGGCCTGCGACACAATCGACGCCGACTACCGGTACGCCGGGATGTATGCCGTGCGGCTGGCACTGAGCCGTCTTGCCGGCATCGTGCATATACCCGAGACGCTATATACCGCAGTCGAGACGGATACGCGCACATCGGGAGAAAAACAGTTTGATTACGTCGACCCGCGCAACCGCGCACGTCAGCTCGAGATGGAGGATGCCTGCACCGTCCATCTGAAAAAAATCGGGGCTTACCTCGAGCCGCATTTCAAGGATGCCGACTACAGCGGTGATTTCCCCGTGGAAGCGTCAGTGATAATACCTGTGCGCAACCGCGTGTCAACGATAGCCGACGCCGTGGAGAGCGCATTGTCACAGACGGCTGATTTCAAATACAATGTCATCGTAATCGACAATCATTCCACCGACGGCACGACTGACGTGCTCCGCGGCCTTGCCGACAAATATGACAACCTGAAAGTAATTATTCCGGCATTTTCCGACTTAGGTATCGGGGGATGCTGGAACGAGGGCATCAACTCGGCGCACTGCGGCCGGTTTGCCGTACAGCTCGACAGCGACGACCTCTACAAAAACACCGACACGCTGCAGCGTATCGTCGACACTTTCCGCAAGGAGAACTGCGGAATGGTAATCGGGTCGTACGAACTTACCGATTTCAACCTCAATCCGCTCCCGCCGGGTCTTATCGACCACCGCGAATGGACCGACGACAACGGGCGCAACAATGCGCTTCGCATCAACGGACTGGGTGCGCCGCGCGCTTTCGTCACCAATCTGCTGCGTGAAATCCGGGTGCCCAACACTTCCTACGGTGAGGATTACGCGCTGGGGCTTGCCATATCGCGTGATTACCGCATAGGGCGCATCTACGACTCCCTGTATCTGTGCCGTAGGTGGGAGGGGAATTCAGATTCCAACCTCGACATAGCGCGTGTCAATGCCAACAATCTGTATAAGGACCGTCTGCGCACCTGGGAAGTCGAAGCCCGCATCACTAAAAACGGACTGTGACAGTGGGTAAAAAAGCGAAATTCAACGAAGTAGGGACGCACAGACCGTGCGTCCCTACAATTCCGGAGGACGTTAGTGCGAATAACTTTTTTGACATCATAATGACATGTTGACACAAAATGAAGTAACCGACTTTTTCAGGCGGCAGTTGGAGATGTGGCCCGAGGCTGCCGCACGTTTTGCCGCACTTGACAATGTGCTGACGCGGGAGATGGACATCGACGGGTTCGGCGTGACCGTGTCGCACAATCCGGCACGCATACAGTCGTCGGCCGCCAAAGTCGACAAGGCATCGATTGCGGCGCGGCGATGCTTCCTGTGCGATGCCAACCGGCCGCCGCAGCAACAGCATATCGACTGGGGGGATTACCGCATTCTGGTCAACCCGTTCCCTATCCTGCCCGAGCACTTCACAATCATAGCCAAAGAGCACAGGCCGCAGTCGACAGTCGGCGCCATCGCCGACATGACACGGCTATCGTCGCTTCTGCCCGATTTCGCCATATTCTACAACGGGCCGGCATGTGGAGCTTCCGCACCCGACCATTTCCACTTTCAGGCCGTGAGAAGGTCGGCACTGCCGATGTTCGGGACAACAGCGCTGCCGTTCGGCGTAATCAGACTAAGCGGAGAGAAAGCCTCGCAGCATGGCGTGGACGCTGCTTTGGACTGCCTGCCACGCGACAGGGAGGAGAGTGAACCGAAAGTCAATATATTCTGCACCTGCGAAAGCGGCGTACCGGAACTCACAATCATACCGCGGCGGCGCCACCGCCCCGACTTCTACGGCGAGGAGGGCATGCTGATAAGTCCCGCCTCAATCGATTTGGCCGGCGTCATCGTGGCTCCGCGGCTTAAGGATTACGAAAACATCACCACCGATACAATCAGAAGCATTTACTCCCGGCTATGCTTCAGCCAATCAGAAATCAACGAACTGACACATGACCTCAACACGCAATAATACACGTCCCGTCCTCGCGGTAGGACTCATGTCGGCACCCGAAGTCGACATCAACTTCATATCCGGTTTCGCCGAGACCGGCAGTCGGCATTTCAGCATATCCGAAATCAGCGAACCGCTGCTCGTCGCTCCGGCATCGGATAATTCGGTATTTGAAGTCGCCGGAGTGACCATCGGTGTAGGCTTCCACTGGGAGCAGCGCCAGTCGCAGCGCTTCCGCGGGTCGGTCGAGCTTGTTCCCGACAACGGCATGCTTGTGGTAATCAACCACGTGGACGTGGAGGACTATCTGCGCAGCGTCATATCGTCGGAGATGAACGCCGCGTCGCCCGTAGAGTTTCTGAAAGCGCATGCCGTAATATCGCGCAGCTGGGTATTGCGTCAGATAGGACGCCGCCCGACCGAGACTAAGCCGTCGGAGAGCGTTGAAGGCGACGAGATAATACGATGGTACGACCGGGAGGACCACACGCTATTCGATGTCTGCGCCGACGACCATTGCCAGCGCTACCAGGGGGTGACGCGCCTTACCACACCCGCTGCCGACGAGGCCGTGAAGGCGACCGAAGGACTCGTGCTGATGCATGACGGCGAAATATGCGACGCACGTTTCTCGAAATGCTGCGGCGGAGCCACCGAGGAATTTCCGACTTGCTGGGACAACGAACGGCATCCCTACCTGAAATCGTTCCGCGACACGCTTCCGGCATCACCGCTGCCCGACCTAACTACCGAAGAGGGCGCCGCGCAATGGATACTCTCGCGTCCGGAAGCATTCTGCAACACGTCGGATGCCGACCTGCTCGGAATGGTGCTTAACAATTTCGACCAATCGACCACCGACTTCTACCGATGGAGCGTGACAGTCGACTCGGCCGAACTATCCGACCTGATACGCCGCAAATCGGGACTCGATTTCGGCGAAATAATCGACCTCACACCGCTACAGCGCGGACCGTCAGGACGTATCTGCCGGTTGAAGATAACGGGCAGTAAACTGACCAAAACTATAGGGAAAGAGCTCGAGATACGCCGCCTGCTGTCACCGTCGCACCTCTACTCGTCGGCCTTTATTGTAGAAAAGTCGCAAGAAATAGCCGGCGGAGACAAAAAAATCACTACCTTTACGCTCCGGGGAGCAGGCTGGGGACACGGCGTGGGGCTTTGCCAGATAGGCGCAGCCGCCATGAGCGTGGCCGGGTACGATTTCCGACAGATACTGGGGCATTATTATCCCCATACAACCATCACAAGAGCTTATGAATAAGATTTCACTCCAAGAAGCACCGGAGCCCATACCGGCCACGACCGGCTCGCAACCCGTAAATTCCAGAACCGGACGCCAACCATGGTTCTGGATACCTTCATTATATTTTCTCTCAGGGCTGCCATATTTCATCGTGGTTGTAATATCTGTGACCATGTATGAAAATCTCGGCATACCCAAAGAAGAAAACGCATTTTTCACGAGCTTGATATATCTGCCCTGGGTAATCAAACCAATTTGGAGTCCGTTCATCGACATCATCCGCACCAAACGATGGTGGAGCATCACAATGCAGTGGGTCATCGGTGTCGCTTTTGCCATAGGCGCTTTCCTGTTAAACACATCTCTCTTTTTCGAGGGGACGCTGATAATATTCTGGCTGATAGCATTTGCTTCGGCAACCAATGACATTGCCTCAGACGGATTTTATCTGATATCGCTCGACGAGCATCAGCAGAGCTATTTCGTGGGCATACGACAGACATTCTACCGGCTCGCGAAGGTGTTTTCCAACGGTGTAGTACTCTATATCGCCGGAACATTCATATTGATTACCGGAAATTCTCATACGGCATGGACAATAGCGTTCGTCATGCTGGCCGCGATATTCATCATTGGCTCAATCTACAACAGTTTCGCGATGCCGCGACCGGAGAACGGAGGGGCGGTTACATCTCGGAGCAGTAGTGAAATATTCAAAGAATTTTGGCTTACGGTAGTCACTTTCTTTAAGAAAAAGCATGCAGGAACCGCTGTCGCGTTCATATTATTGTTCAGACTTCCGGAAGCATTTCTTGAGAAGATGCTGAATCTGTTTCTCCTCGATCCTGTCGCCCAAGGAGGTCTTGGACTTACAGACCAGGACGTCGCCCTTACATACGGTGTTTTCGGTGTATGCGGCCTGACGATAGGCGGCATATTGGGCGGTCTGATAGTCTCACGCTATGGATTGAAAAAGATGATGCGCCCGATGGCGCTGTGCATACCGGCCACCTGTGCCATATTCCTGCTGCTAAGTCAATTCTCAGAGCCGTCAGTGGTTATCATCGACATTTGCATATTCGTCGAGCAATTCTTCTACGGCTTTGGAATCACTGCATTTTTCCTCTATCTCATTTATTTTTCCGAAGGAGAATTCGCCACATCGCATTATGCATTGTGTACCGGTTTTATGGCTGCCGGAATGATGCTCCCGGGCATGGCCGCCGGATGGATAGTGACAAAAATAGGCTACGAAGGTCTTTTCATATTCGCCACCATCTGCTGTGCCGCCACCATTTTTGTATCCTCCATAGTGAAAATCGAGCCAAAATTCGGCCAAAAACAGTGACACGATGAAAAAAACAATATTATCCCTACTGCTGCTCGTGTCGGTCATGCTGTCGGCCCAGGTAAAACCGGGCATCGTGACACTGCGCGAATCGGGCTTCGAGGCACTACGCGGCAAGCGTGTGGGCCTTATAACCAATCCGACAGGAGTCGACCCGCAGCTCAATGCCACGCCCGATATTTTGGCGGCAGCCGAGGGTGTGGAACTGGCGGCTATGTTCGCTCCCGAGCATGGTATACGCGGCGATGTGGCGGCGGGGGCACGTGTGGCTACATCGACCGACGCGGCTACCGGAGTCAAAGTGTATTCAATATACGGCGCGACAAAAAAGCCGACGCCCGAAATGCTCAAAGGTATCGACGCGCTCGTATATGACATACAGGACAACGGGTGCCGTTCATACACGTTCATCTCCACCATGGGCAAGGCAATGGAGGCTGCCGCCGAGGCCGGCATAGTGTTTGTAGTGCTCGACAGGCCGAATCCTCTCGGAGGAATACGTGTGGAAGGTCCGCTCACCGAACCCGACTGCATATCTTTCGTGAGCCAGTATCCGATACCCTATCTCTACGGTCTCACTCCCGGCGAACTCGCCCTCTACCTCAAGGGGGAAGGGCTGATAAAAGGTGCCGACAGGCTGAAACTGACAGTCATACCGATGACCGGGTGGACCCGCGACATGACTTACAGCCGCACCGGGCTGCCCTGGGTGCTCCCCTCTCCGCACATTCCGTCGGAGCAGACCTGCCTGTACTACCCCGCCACAGGTATTGCCGGCGAACTCGGCTGGATTTCGATAGGCGTGGGATATACGTTGCCGTTCAAAACTTTTGCCGCACCCTGGATTGACGATGCCGGAAAGCTGTCGGCGCGCCTTAACGCGCTCGAATTGCCCGGCGTGAAGTTCAGACCTGTTCACTATACGCCATACTACGGGATATTCAAAGGTCAGCCTGTGAAAGGAGTTGAGGTATACGTGACCGACCCGGATTCGGCGCAACTGACGACTGTTCAGTTTTATGTCATGCAGGAACTGCACGCGATGTATCCCCGGCAGTCACCTTTAACTGCTACGGCAGCAAACAAAAACAATATTAAAATGTTTGATAATGTAGTAGGAAGTAAAAAAATCAGGGAAAAACTCATCAAAAATAAATACAAGGTCGATTCCATACTACCGGTCTGGAACAAAGACATACAACGGTTCAACTATACTAAAGAGCGCTACCACCTCTACCGGTGATAGCCGTCGAATGAGAGAAAACAACAAAAACTGATTGAATATGATACTTATCGCAGATGGCGGAAGCAGTGGCATCAAATGGTGCCTGCTCGAAAAGACAGAGAAAATCATGGAGTTCAACACTACAGGCATGAACCCTGTAATGCTCACCTACGAGGAGATGTCGCAACGCGTAGCCGACGAAGTGGCTCCGCAATTCCAGATACCCCTCGAACAGATTGAACGCATATATTACTACGGAGCCGGATGCCGCGGCGGCGAATATAACCGCGCGGTCGAAAAGGCGCTGAAAAACTCATTCCCGTTCTCGGTGATAGCCGTGGAGAGCGATATGACGGGTGCGGCAAAAGCGTTGTGCGGCAGCCAGCCCGGCATAGCGTGCATACTCGGCACCGGGTCCAATTCATGTCTTTACGACGGAGAGAAAATCATCGACTCGGTAGCGCCCTTAGGCTATATCCTCGGCGACGAGGGAAGCGGCGCCGTGCTCGGACGACAGCTTATCTCCGACGTATTCAAAAAGCAGCTTCCTCCGGAACTTTGCCTTAAATTCCGCGAGCAGTACGACCTCGACATGGACACCGTGATACGCCGCGTGTACAGCAACCCCGAAGCCAACCGTTTCCTCGCGTCACTGACCCCGTTCCTCGCAAAATATATCGAGGAACCGTCGATACACCGTCTCGTGCTCAACTCGTTCAAATCGTTCTTCGTGCGCAACGTGGCCCACTACATGGCCTACAAGACGCTGCCCGTCAACTTCGTAGGCTCCGTGGCCTACCACTTCCGCGACGTGCTCCAGGAAGCCGCCGCAGCCATCGACTGCAACGTAGGCAAAGTCATCGCATCCCCGATGGAAGGCCTCATCTCCTACCACGTGCGCAACTAACGTAAAACATCAACATACGTCTACCCATATATCTTGGCGCGGACTGACATCAAGGTCCGCGCCAAGATATTTTTTTATATAGACATAATACCGCTTCCGCTATTTCATGCACAGAGCTTATTATAGCCCAAGCCAAACTAATCCGACTTCTATTACCCATACGGAGCCAAATGTATGTAAAAACTATTATGTTTGACACTCTCGTGGAATCCCGTTATTTACGATTATCACCCCACGCTATCTCGTCAAGTTTCCAAATGCATCCCGGAAATCATAGATTTGGAAGCGTGACGCAAAACGAGCTATGGGATATTATAAGTCTTAACAATGTTTCACGCTTCCAAATGAATACTCGTGGCGTACAGTTGCTAATGATGAGCATCCCGGTGCGCAAATTTATCTCTTGATTGACCGAAGCGACAAAGTGATAAATCTCTGCGAGATCAAATATTCCGACGGCCCCTGCACAGCGGATTTTTTCTTACCCAATTATCACAGAGTTACAGGATTTTGTTGTAACTTTGCATATGGCAAACAATCGACCTTTCAAGATGCAACGTGCCAAAATAATTGGTGTGGCGCGTCACCGTCTTTCTACCGACGGCGACGGCGTGACAACGCTTGTGGCTTTTCATGGCTGTCCGCTCCGTTGCCGATATTGCCTGAATCCTCAGTCGCTCGGTGATGGCGGGCGTTTCCGCGAATATTCGCCGCAGTCGCTTTATGATGAAGTGAGGATTGATGAATTATATTTTCTCGTCACAAATGGCGGCGTCACTTTCGGAGGCGGTGAACCCTGTCAGCGCCCTGATTTCATCCGCGAGTTTCGTAGACTTTGCGCCCCAGCTTGGCAGATTAATCTTGAAACATCGCTCAATGTCCCAACAGTCAACATCGAGGCGTTGCTCCCGGTAGTCAATACTCTGATTATCGACATCAAGGATATGAATCCCGACATTTACCGTAACTATACGATGGAGAACAATGACCTTGTTCTTGACAATCTCCGCCTGATTGCTGATGCCCGGCGACAGCAAGACTGTATAATCCGCATACCGATGATACCAAACTATAATGCCGACGCCGACCGCAAGATTAGTCGCCAGGCTCTTGAAGCACTCGGCTTCAACCGATTCGATCTATTTACCTACCAAATCCGAAAACACTGATTATGGCACGAGGAAAGCAGACCTGCAAGATACTGAAAGAGATACGCCGGCAGATTGCCGAGGCCAACGGCATAGAGTTCGCCACATCGGAATGCCGCTATAAGGGCGACTGCCTCGGCACATGCCCTAAATGTGAGGCAGAAGTGCGCTACTTGGAGCAGCAACTCCGCGCCCGCTCTCTCGCTGGGAAAGCCGTAGCCATTGCCGGAATTTCAGCAGGAATGATTCTTATGTCCGGGTGCAACGGCACATCATCATCGAATCAGTCAAGTGAAACATTGCAGGGCGAGCCTGTGGCACCCATTGAACAAATAGAGGCAACTGACAGTATTGAGGACGAAGGCGAATTGCCGGCAATTAAAGACACTGTTGTGATAAAAAAGGGCGAAATAGAAGATACTAAGTATCCTGTTCCGGGAGATATTATCGACCTTGAACAAGAAGATAATGTATATGAGGCTATTGTAGATGTTCGCCCTACATTCCCCCGTGGCGATGAAAAACTGATGGAATGGATTTCACAACATATTCAATACCCTCAAAATGCTTATGATTCTCATATTCAAGGACGTGTTATTGTCCAGTTTTTGGTTAAAGAAGATGGCTCTGTCGGAGATGCAAAAATTATAAGATCAGTCTTTCCTTCATTGGATGAGGAAGTACTCCGTGTAGTAAGAACATTGCCCAAATTCAACCCTGCCATACTCAATGGGAAAGCGGTTGAATATTGGTTTACTATTCCCGTAGTATTTAGATTAGAGGATGATTTGAAAAGTCATAAAAAGGTAAAAACTTCTGCTATAATTGCTACGCAGTGTGAAAACAATGATGCTCTAACAGCCAACTCTGATGAGAATAAAATATATCATGTAGTGGAGCAAATGCCGGAGTTCCAGGGAGGACCGGGGGCGATGCTGAAGTTCATTGCTGATAACCTCAAATATCCCTTAGGAATGGCTGATGATTTCCAAAGCAGTGTTATAGTAAAGTTTTATGTTGACACATTAGGTCATGTGTGCGATCCACAGATAGTCAGGGGGTCGGATTCTGCTCTTGACAGAGAAGTGCTGAGAGTTGTCAGACTATTGCCTGAGTTTATTCCGGGACGACATGAGGGAAAGAAAGTTAACGTATATATGAATTTGCCTATACGTTTTGACCCTAATCGCTAATTGGCTATGGAACGAGGAAAACAAACCTGTAAGATACTGAAAGATATACGCCGTCAGTTGCATCGTATTCGTGAGGCTGAAAGTACCTCCGAAAGTGAGGATATTTAAGAGCTTGTCTAAATTTATATGATGCAGATTTTGAGAGGAATTGTCAGATGGATTTTTACTTGCGATGTCATCGACGAAGTCGCTTTGCTTGCAAAGAACGAGCATAGCCGTAGCTACGTGACTGAAGAGCGAGCAAAAAGACATTGGAAAGACCGTCAAAAGCAAAGTAATATGAATTTTAGACAAGCTCTAAGATGAGTCAGCCCTGGCTATTTCATGTACGGGTGTTGGTCAACCGGAATAAAAATGTTAAATTTGCGCATTATAATAACGAGATATACCCGCAACTATGGATTCTTCAAATATCGAGCTTATCCTTGTCAATATATCAGGTACTGACCGTCCGGGCGTAACAGCTTCGCTGTCAAGTATTCTTGCCCGCTATAACGCTCAGATACTCGACATCGGCCAGGCCGACATCCATCACACTCTCTCGCTCGGCATCCTGTTCAAGACCACTTCCGACGTGTCGGGCGACATACTCAAAGACCTGCTTTTCAAGGCCTACGAGCTTAATGTCAACATACGGTTCAATCCCATTGCCATCGACGAGTACGAGAAATGGGTCAGCCTGCAGGGCAAGAACCGATGGATTATCACGATACTCGGCCGCAAGCTTACCGCACGGCATATAGCGCTCGTCACCGACGAGATAGCCGCGCAGGGTCTCAACATCGACGGTATACAGCGTCTGACGGGACGTATGCCGCTAAACGACAGTGACGAGCCTCGTTCAAAGGCGTGCGTGGAATTTTCGGTGCGCGGCACACCGTGCAACTACCGCGACATGCAGAACCGCTTCATGCAGATTTCATCGGACGAGGATTTCGACATATCGCTGCAGGAGGATACGCTCTACCGCCGTTGCCGCCGTCTGATTTGCTTCGATATGGACTCCACGCTGATTGAGACGGAGGTTATCGACGAACTCGCCGACCGCGCCGGCGTAGGCGACAAGGTGCGCGAAATCACCGAGCGCGCCATGCGTGGCGAGATTGATTTTTGCGAAAGTTTCCGTGAACGTGTCGCACTCCTCAAGGGACTGGACGAGAGCGTGATGCGCGAAATTGCCGAAAACCTGCCCGTAACGGAAGGCGTGGGACGCATGATGGAGGTGCTCAAACGCGCGGGGTTCAAGACTGCGATACTTTCGGGCGGGTTCACATACTTCGGCAATTATCTCAAACAGAAATTCGGATTTGACTACGTATATGCCAACGAGCTGGAGATAGTCGACGGCAAGCTTACCGGACGCTATCTCGGCGACATAGTCGACGGCAAACGCAAGGCCGAGCTTCTGCGGCTCATAGCCCAGGTAGAGAATGTCAACATCGCGCAGACTATCGCGGTAGGTGACGGTGCGAACGACCTGCCCATGCTCGCCACCGCCGGCCTCGGCATAGCATTCCACGCCAAGCCCAAGGTGAAAGCCACCGCCGAGCAGTCAATCTCGACTATCGGTCTCGACGGCATCCTATACTTCATCGGTTTCAAGGATTCATTCATCACACCGACCAAATAAGCGGTATCAAATTGTCGTATAAGCATCGACGGCGCAGGTAATATTTTTTATTTCACATATAATTTATTTTTTTAAGAAATAAATTGTAACAATCGTGCGCCATCCGCGTTTTAATATCAGACAATAAAACAATAATTATGACTGTCGACACCACACCATCCACATCAGGCAATGCCGCCACTGACAGGCTGAACAATGCCGGCGTTTCAAACAAGCCGGCATACGTGGCATTGGCATTTGCCGCGGCAGGGTTGCTTTTCTGCTGGTATCCCATCATCGGAACAGCGCATGCGCTGGCCGGGGTTATCCTCGGCATAATGGCCTACAGGCAGACTCGCCGCCGCATAGCACTCTATGCCGCCGGCATCGGCGCTGTTGCCGCGATTGCGGCTGTCGTACTGACAATAATCGAGGTAAACAGCATCGAAACGGTCAACACCTACAGTGCCGCGCCCTGGATATAAGTCGACTGAAAAATCCCATAGTCGGCATGACGCTGCGAAAGCATCATGCCGATTTTTTATGGTACACCGGCTTATATACGCATAAATATATTATCTTTGCATGTATATCCGCCACAAAGGCAACCATACACCTCGGCCGGCAGCAGCATGGCCGGCTTCAACCCATGAATATTCCATCAAATGGCTGATTTTAAAGTTAACATACTCGGCTGCGGTTCGGCGACGCCATCGCTGCGACACATGCCGTCATGCCAGGTGGTCGACCACCGCGACCGTCTGATGATGGTCGACTGCGGCGAAGGCGCCCAGCTTGCCATGCGGCGCATGCGGCTCAAATACTCGCGCCTCAACAATATCTTCATCTCGCATCTGCACGGCGACCATTGCCTCGGCCTGCCCGGACTTCTCTCCACCATGGCGCTGCATGACATCGAGGGGACGGTGACGGTGCACACATTTGCCGAAGGGGCCGAACTGTTCGAGCGTATCATCAACTTTTTCTGTCGCGAACGTTCATACGACCTGCGTTTCAACATAATAAAGCCGGAGCATGCCGTAATATACGAGGACAGGTCGCTCACGGTGGAGACATTCCCGCTCTACCACCGGGTGCCGTGCGTGGGATATATATTCCGTGAGAAGCCAAAGTTGCGCCATATAAATCGCGAGATGGTCGACTTCTACAAGGTGCCCGTGGCTATGATGCATTCCATAAAGGAAGGCGCCGATTTCGTGTTGCCCGACGGCACTGTCGTTGCTAACGAACGGCTGACGACGCCAGCCGAGCCGGCGTACAGCTACGCCTATTGCTCCGACACGGTGTACAATCCGCTTGTTGCGGAAGCTGTCAAAGGTGTCGACGTCGTATACCACGAAGCCACATATACCGACGGCGATGCAGAGAAAGCATGTCAGCGCGGTCACTCCACGGCCGGTGAAGCTGCCAAAATTGCACTTGAGGCCGGCGCGAAGAAGCTTATAATCGGGCATTACTCAAAGAGCTACGCCGACGAAAGCGGTCATATTGCCGACGCCTGCCGCATATTCCCCGACACAATAGCGGCCAATGAAGGTCTCACAATCGATATATCATAAACAGCATGCAGGAAGAAACGGATGCCCGCTACATGCGCATGGCCCTGGAAGAAGCCCGTGCCGCACTTCAGGACGACGAAATACCCATCGGAGCGGTAATCGTGGCCGACGGACGCGTAATAGGACGGGGACACAACATGACCGAAACCCTCGGCGACGTCACCGCACACGCCGAAATGCTCGCAATCACCGCGGCAACACAGACTCTCGGAGGCAAATATCTCACAGGGGCAACAATCTACGTCACCGTAGAACCATGCCTGATGTGCGCCGGAGCAATAGCCTGGAGCCAGCTCAGCCGCATAGTATACGGCGCCGACGACCCCAAGCGCGGCTACTCGACCTACATCACCGCCCGCAACACCACCACAAAACCGGCCAAACCGTCAGCAACCGAAAAATCCAAACAGCCGAACCCAACCCAAAATATTCAGAAATCCATGCTCGACGTTCAAAATCCAATGGTCGGCACCCAAAATACGATAGAGGACACCCAAAATTCAACAAAAGTCATTCAAGATTCAACGGAAGTCATTCAAAATTCAATAGGAGGCATTCAAAATTCAATAGGAGGCATTCAAAATTCAAAATCCAAAATTCAAAATTCATCCCCCTCCCCCTTCCATCCCAAAGCCACCATAACCACAGGCATTCTCGCCGAGGAATGCGCCAACCTAATGCGCGACTTCTTTCGCTCCAAGCGCTAACCCAGACGCCCCCTCCCCTCTCCGATCAAATTTGACTTTCCCCCACATCCCATACCCACCAAACAATCCAAACATACCAATATTTCTATCTATTCACATTATCTGCATTATCAGAACAACCCCACAATCCAGCCATCTAATTGACAACGGCAAAGCTTCCCCTGCCTTCCGAGTAAAAAAACTATCCAACCTCAACATCCCACAAAATTTTCTGTAAATTCAATAACGAATTGCAAATTTCCCACCAAATTTTCTAATCTACCACAAAAAACATCTAAAAAAATTTGCCACAAAAAAAATAATCACTACCTTTGCAATCGCAAAGCCCAGGTGGCGGAATGGTAGACGCGCTCGTTTCAGGTGCGAGTGCTGCGAGGCGTGCAGGTTCGAGTCCTGTTCTGGGCACCCCAAAAGCGACTTAACTAATTGAAAATTCAATAGTTAAGTCGCTTTTCTTATTTTCTACGGGCAAATTACGGGCAAAATCGAAATATTCCGCGCAAATTCGCCCCGCAAATTTCATTTCAATTTCTTTCGAGGTAATTCGGGACCTCATTTATATTTTACCTTATTGCCCCAATGAATTAGCATTCACTCTGCGAAGCGTGAGAACAGTTCATTATGATGATATGGTAAGAGCCGCCCTGCCGCAGAGCGACACCTTCAAGAAACGGAGTGAGAGGGAGTGGTCAGACTACGCGGAACACTGTTTCTTTGCGTAACAAAGCGCTAAAGCGATAAGCGCTTTTCCATCGAGCAGCTTATGAACAGGACGGCTCCGTGGTCGAAGAGGAGATTACCCATTCGTGGCACTCCTTCTTGTTGTGGCGGTAAATGTCCCGGTGGACGCAGTGGCCCTTCGAGTATCGGTCGTGTGAAACTCTTTCAGCGGTACGGCATCTTGTTTATGACCGTACCTGTCGCGCAGCGTATTCCTTGATTTTTTCGTGGGCGAAGTTATCCTCAATCCGCTCTCGCCTCTGTCGGCAATCCTCTCCGCCCTCCACACTCCGCTCTTCACTCGTCAGCGTAGCCTTGCAGTTTATGGTGTCGCAATCGTCGGGCTGCGCTATCCATCAGGCACACCGCCGTTGTACTTGCCATAGCAGTAAGCACTGCAACAGATACTCGGAGCGCCCGCCGCCGGTCTCTTGTGGTCTGGCATCTTCGGTTCGGGTGAAGTCCTATCGTGGCGGTTAACCGCTCTCCGTGAGCCTCGTTCCTGCTTTCCGTCTTACATCTCCGTTTCCATTCCGGGCTACCACGTCAGGCCCATTGTCCCGTTTTACGCCGCAAAGTTATTACCTCCGTCCGGAACGTCAAGGTCGGGCAGTTCCTGTTTGACTGAAAAAGTTCTTGACGCTTCGCTACGTTGCAGCTAAACTTTTTAAGTTCAAAACCTTGCCTCATTGGTCCGCCCGGAGGCACTTTGGTGGCAGTGTAAAACTTAAAACAATGAACCTTATGTTAAACCCCTCAATTTCAACTACAATGAGACTACAATTCGGAGAACTCAACATCACTCCAAGAGTCGCCAGCCGACTCCACGAACTGGACTTCACTGTCCCCGAACTCGAAGAAGCAATCGCCGACCACAAGAGCCACTGCGACGGCGAACCCTCCGTCTACTGCGGTACTTACGGCAAGTACAATGACGGCTCGCTCTGCGGCCTGTGGGTAGATGTCAGCAGCTTCGACGACTACGACGAGTTCATCAACTTCTGCAAAGCCATACACGCCGACGAGGAAGACCCGGAGCTGATGTTCCAGGACTACGAGGGCTTCCCCCGTCAGTGGTACAGCGAGAGCGGAATGGACGAGGACGACTTCGAGCACATCAAGGAATACTGCGAGCTGTGCGACAAGTACGACCAGGATGCCGTGGACGACTACATGGAGTTCCACGACGAACTCGACAGCTTCGAGGAAGCCTACTGCGGTCACTGGGACAGCGAAGAAGACTTCGCCCGCCACATCGTCGAGGAGTGCTACGACCTTGAAAGGATCATGGGCAATCTCTCAAACTACTTCGACTACGAAGCCTTCGGACGCGACCTGTTCATGTACGACTACTCGATGGGCGCAAACAACAACGTGTTCCGCGTGGTCTGACCCCTTTCCTCTCTCCTCCCTCAAAGGGTCGCTCTCACGGCAGGGCGACTCTTTTCTTCGAAAGTTTTCCTGTATATCGTTATTTTGAACATTCATTTGAGGCAACATCGAATATGTCTGCAAAAAATAATGTGCTATTAGTTATGGCGTTTCCAAAAATATTCACTAAATTTGCGTCAAATTCATTTTTGACCCACATGGAAAACGATCTGAATCGAATTAAAATAGTTTTAGCTGAGAAGAAGCGAACAAATAAATGGCTTGCTGAACAGCTTGGCAAAGATCCTGCAACCGTGTCTAAATGGTGTACAAACACGGCTCAGCCGGGTTTGGAAACTTTGCGCGAGATAGCGAATTTATTAGAAGTAGATATCCGATATCTGATTCATCCGACTATGATTGCTTCCGAACCGGAAGTAATGTATGTGAAAGTGAAACAGTGATTATCCCAAGCTTATAGACTATGTCAGTTAAAACGACAAAATACAATTCATCAACTAACATCTTGGGAGGAATGCCAAATTATTCTCTGATGATTGACTATATCAATCATTGTGGAGACGGGGCTTCAGCCGACTTGTCAGCCTTTCAGTTTCGCACCAAGAGTGCCACGAACAGGTTTATAAAGGCTGTCGAGGACTGCTTTCTGAATTTTAAGTCTGACGAGCACAAGTCCTTGTTTCTTTCTGCTTTGGCCTCAAACGACTTCTCTTTTGAAGAGAAGCTAGTCGTTTTATATTGGCAGATAGTATGCTGCAATAACTTATTTCGTGAAATCACTGACAATGTGTTCCTTCGTGCACTTTACTCCGGACGCAGCTCCATTGCAAAAGCAGATGTTGAGGCATACTTGAAATACATAAAAGCTAAGGAACCGGAAGAATTGAATTGGAGCGACTCTACGATTGCCAATTCAGCCTCAAAGTATCTTACGATGCTTAAGAAATTTGGCTTCGCCGCCGGGACTCTCCAAAAAGAGATTAAAGCGCCTCATTTATCTTCGGCGTTGTTTGTCTATCTCGTCAAGTTGGCGCTTACCGTATACCCTGATGAAAGGACTCTCGCCAATTCTCTTTTCCGTTTCTCTTTCCTCGACAATCAATCAATTATCACCCGTCTGAAAACCATTGAATATATTCCACTATGGAATATTACTCAAATTGGCAGCGACATAACGATCACCTTAAAATAGCATGAGCGCATCATTTGACATAGACCACAACCGCCTCTTCGGTTTGCTTCAGGATTCCCTGAATGAGGACAGTGTGCAACTGAGATATGACGCCAACGGCGGCAACAGCATTCTCTTTGTATATCCCAATGACGAGGACGCCCAATATATTCAAGAGGCGAAGCGTCGTTTCCACGACAGCGCCATATTCGTTGATGTGGCAGAGACACTTACAGAATATCAGGAAATGATTGGGCTGGAAACCTTCAAGGAACTTGAAGAAGAACTCGGCACCGAAGTGTATTACCGCAAAGGTGCTACTGATACTTTCTATGAATACTTGGTGCAGCGCATAGCCCAAGCTACGACACAAGGAAAACCGGTCTTCCTTGTGGGTACTTCTGCGCTTGCCAACAAGGGATTTTCCAACATCAATATAATGGAACATGAGGCAGTAAAGAAGGCCAAGCAACCTCTCGTTTATTTCTACCCGTCCAATATAGAGGGTGATAAGATTTATTTTCTCGGCGACAAAAACCATGTCGCTTCCAAATATCGTTGCCGTGTAATTCAATAATACCATGACAATTAAAGATATACTTAAGATAAACCTCGACGAGGAGATAAACACCGTCGTCGATCTCGATAACAACCCGACCGATGCCGCGCTGAAAGAGGGTCTGGACAGTTTTGTGCTCACTCAATCACTTGGCAAGCACCTTCAGGATTTCCTTGAAGAATACAACGGAGGTACGATGCAATCCGGTGTATGGCTTAGCGGCTTCTATGGCTCCGGCAAATCATATTTTGCGCAGATAATCGGTTTACTTCTGCAAAACAAGACAATTTTCGGAACTCCGATGCGCGACCGCTTTGGAGTGAAGATAGACGGCCTGCCAAACGAAAATCTATTGAAACATGAAATCGGGAGTCTTGACCGCATCAATAACATCGTGGTGTCGTTCGATGCATCGAAGCACAACAATGTCAATGGCCTTCCGTACATGATTTTCGGGAGTTTCCTCCGTAACCTCGGCATGACCGACTCGTGGCATGGTATTATAGAATTCGATATTTTTATCGAAGGTAAGCGCGAGCAATTCCTTGATGCCGTAAAGCAAAACACCGGCAAGGATTGGTCGGAAATCATCAAGTCCAACACCGAAATGGTCCGAGCCTTCAAACCGGCCTTACTTTCAATGGGCTATACCGAAGAGGAATTCAGCGAACTGAAATCGATGGCTATGACCGTCAAAAATGAATATGACGCAGCCCGGCTCAAACAAGACCTTTCGCGATTCCTTGACCTCAACCCGGATACACGGATTGTATTTTTCATCGACGAAGTGAGCGAGGCCATTACGCAGAAGAAGATTCGTCTGGATGACCTTGAAGGCGTGGCCGAAGCTCTTGCAGCTCTTGGTCGCAAGGTCTGGACTATAGCTATTGCCCAGCAGCGTCTCGACGATGTCATCAAAGCAGAAAACATAGCGCTCAACTCGCTTACAAAGGTCCGCGACCGTTTCCGCACAAAGATAGCAATCGAGGCCGACGAGGTCGACACCATCATCCGTCACCGCCTTCTTGCAAAGACTGATGAGAGCCGCACTGTTCTCGGCGACTACTTTGCATCGGCCAATGGTGCCATTGCCGACGTCACCAATATTGGCGTTCCGAGTTTACGAAAAACGACCGATGTGGAAACATATATCGCATACTATCCTTTCTATATGCACCAGTTTAAGCTGCTGCAATACTTCCTCTTCGGCTCAAGCGAGTTGACTCAGACCCGTGTCGGCAATCGAGGTATGATTATCTCCGCCTTCGATGTGCTGAAAAAGGAAGTGAAGGATGTAACCTCAGAACATTACCATGTCAACGCAACCCAGCTTTGCAACCAAGCGGACGACCGCGTGGAGGAATCGCTAAGTCTGCGTTACCGACAGGCAGAAGATACCCTACATGGAGCCGGACTCGACCTCATTCAGGGAAAGAAGCTCTTGCAGACCATCCACTTCCTTGTAAAGAGCGAAGTGACACATACCACCATCGACAATATCACAAAATCATATATCAATCATCCCGAAGATTTCCACGAAACCCGTCAGCAGATTAAGAAGGCTCTCGATATTCTTCAGCGGCAGCAAATTGTCATCGTCACCGGCGAGCAATATCGTATCACCAACGAAGCCGAGCAACGCATTCTTGACGATATGCGGCGCTTCGACGTGCAGACTTGGGAAAAGGCTCAGGATATAAACAATATCCTTAAAAACCGCGATTTCATCAAGGGTGCCGGTATGCTCTCGCTCCCCGGCATGAATGTTCGCTTCAAGGTCGCTACTGCCGACGGCGAAGTGTTCCAGAACGGAAATGAGAATAACCTTTCAGTGGTGGTTTGCGATTTGCTCAGTTGCCCGGGTAAGGATGACGAAACATTAGTAAACCAAGTCCGTCGGGACACTGCCGACAGCAAGGGTGTGCTCACGCTTATTCCCACCGTTCAATACCGCGACCAGATTTCGGAACTTATCACCGATTTGCGCCGGTTGAAATATATTGAGGAGAAAACCAATCTCTCCGATGAAGAAAAACTCATTGTCCACCGCCTATGCTCGGAGCGCGACACCAAGGTCGCCCGACTTCATGAACTTGTAGCAGCGTCATATCTCAGCGGCGTGGCTGTTTATTGCTATAACAAGCTGATACTGACTCCGGAAACGTTTAAGACCGTCGTTGCCCAGCAGCAGGAGAAGATGTTTGAAAATATCTTCACCAAACGTCTCAGCGCCGAACTCTCTGACTCTCTCGCCTCCGGTGTCTTTACTCGTCAGGCCGGGCAACTCCACAACTATTTCGGAACTTCGACCGACTTCAAGTTCTTCGACACCGCCGGAACTTTCATCGGCAACAATCTTCTGGTCGTTTCTGAGATTTTAGGAGCTGCCTCCGCGTTTACTTCGGGCAAAGACCTTGAAAACAAGCTTACCTGCGCACCCACCGGCTTCTCTCTTGGCACTATCATGACCACATTGGCTGCTCTTTTCCGAGGCGACAAGGTCATCGTCAAGTTTGCCGGTGAGGAATACACATCCTGCCGTCAGCCGGGTGCCACTGACGCTTTCAAGAATGCCCGCAACTTCGTTCGCGCTTCTTTTAAAGCCATATCTCAGGGATTGTCTTACAACGAAAAGCGTGAGATTGTCGACATTCTGAAAGAAGAATGCAACTATAAGAAGCATACTCGTCAGGATATAAGTTATCAACTCAACGACTTCGAGATTGTCGATGCAATCCGCTCGCTTTCGAAAGCGCTCATTCAGAGAGTAAACAACGAAATAGAAGCCACCGATTACGAACCAATGTTTCCGATGGCGAAGGCCGCAAAACAGGTGCTCCAGCAGTATCAGGCAACTGTTACCGAAGCAAACTATCTCCGCACGGCCAAGTCTTTCCTCATGGAGACGAACACCGACGAGTTTATCAAGGCTGTAGAACGCATCACGGGCGATCTCCGCTTCATCAGCGAAAAGATGCGCGAGGTGCGCCGGATGGAGAACTATCTCGAAGAGGTTAAGGACCAATTTGAGAAAACCCGCGGCAACTATGATGCCGTCAAGGAGAAAATTGAAGACTTCAATATGCGGTGTGATGCCGATGTGGTGCATCACTACGCCGATTTGAAGAAGGATGTTCAGGATGTCCGCGACATCTATAATCAATCTTTCAAAACAATAGCTCAGAAAGTCAGTGCCTTTTACACTTCCCTTCTTGAAAAACTCGAAGGTCTCAAGTCCAAGCTCTCGCAGTATCCCCGCCAATGGAATGCTTCGGTATGGTTTGAGATGGAGCGGCTGATTGTTTGTTTCTCACAGTATACCAACATTTCGACCACCTTCGACCCCTACAGCGTCAAATCGCTCCGCTCGCGCCTCGATCTCCGTGATGTTGTCAATGCTTCGGAAAATATTCCGACCCTCGAAAACAAAATATATGTGCTTGATGCCCAAGTTCACGATACGGACCCGAATCCGCCTTTACCACCCGAACCACAGCCTAAACCCGGAGACGAAGGAACGCCAACTCCGCCGACACCTCCGACCACTCCGCAGCCCAAGACCCATAAACTGAAATCTCAGCTTCCGCAGGGCGATGTTCCTGTAGCTGTCTATAAACAGTGGCTCACTCGCCAGTTGGCCCTTTTGAGTAGCTTCGGAGACAATGATAAGATCAATCTTACGGACTGATAAAATTATCGTTAATGGTTGAATATTTCTATCCAGACCAACAATTGCATTTGCCGGAGTTGTCCGAAAGATTCGGACTTTACTCCGATAGATTCATTGTCCGCCTGAAATTTGAAGGCGGTATGGGAACCTGCTATAAAATAGAGGATGAAAATGGGAAGCACTATGCTCTGAAGGTAATTCACTCAGATCTTATTCTGAATGAATTAAGTATGCTCAGATATTATGAAGAGCTTAAATTGTGGCTTACATTCTCAGCTTGCGATGCTGTTGCTGAAGCGCTTTCATTGACTCGGATTAATGGCATACCATGCGTTGTGTCTGCATGGATGGAGCATGGCGACATGACTTCTTTGTTGCAATCGAAAGATAAAAGTTTATTTTACAGAACATTCGATAGAATCATTACCGGATTAAAATGGGTGAACGACCGTTACCATGTTATTCATCGCGACCTCAAGCCCGGGAATATCCTACTGGACAGCGAGAACAGAGCCTACGTAGCTGACTGGGGCTTGGCTAAATTAGTTTCTGACGGCATGTCAACGGTCAGAAACTCGGCAACAATCAAAAATGCAAAAGCAAGTCATCTTACACAGGAAGGTTCGTTCCTTGGCACCATAATCTACGCCTCTCCGGAACAGATAATGGGTAGAACCGATATCGACCATCGTTCAGACATATACAGTCTCGGATGCATGATGTATGAATGGGAAACCGGACGTCCACCATTTGTTGCTAATACTATAGAGGAAATTGCCACCGCCCATGTAAACACTAAGCCGCGTAAAATAGGTGGGTTCCTTAGCAGTACTAACTTCAAGGCAGAATCAATCATTATGAAATGCCTTGAGAAGGATTCTGCAGACCGTTATCAGACATATGATGAAATGTTGGCGGCACTACGAACTTGCGCCCAAAAGATTACCTCAAACTTTACACCTCATGTTATCAAGGAGCGTTCAATTCCGGTCAACATAGGTCATGATGAGTTAATTTTCCGCATAAAAAGCGAAAACATAGGCGTTGTCGGTTCGCAAAACTTAAGCTCAGTGGACTTCGATGAAGTCGAGCCCTATCTAAAGGAAGCTCTCTCCTTGAAAACGTTGGGCGAGTACAGCAAATGCGCAGCCATTTATAGCCGCTTATTCTTTAATGAAATGATATCCAAATTCCCGGATTTGTGTTATAATCAACATATTGCCATTAATTATGCCAATTGCTTGAATCTTTTAGGGAAGCCGCAGGAGGCTCTTGAAGTTATTTCTACTATTTCGGATGCTCGTGTTAAGCCGGCCACCTATTACGTGAATCTCTCTAATATTTATATTTCGTCTCTGGAATTTCAAAAATGTTATGAAACTGCTCGCGAAGGTTTGAACAAATACCCTCATGATAAGGATTTGCTTGGCAACCAGACCATCGCACTCACTGAACTTGGCCGTTTCGACGAAGCCATAAGGTCTGCCAACGAGCGCCTAAAATATGACCATGATATTCCGGCAATTTGCGAAGCAGCGCATATTCAGTACAAACAAGCCGAATCGCTTAAAAACACAGAATTTCCCAAGGCCGTCGATTTATATAAGAAGGCCCTACGGCTATTCAAAAGTGCATTAGAGATTAATCCGGCATACGCTGACGCTCTGTATAATGTAGCTTTGATACTCTTCAAAATGAAGCGTTATACCGATGCTATGAACTTCGGTTCGAAAATTTCAAATATAGAACATGGAACTTCGGCAGTAAACGCCTTCTATGCAGCAAGAAATATGCTGTGGGTATCGGCATTCGAGTCAGGCCTGAAATTCTGTGACAACTGGCTGAAAACGTATCCCGATTCAATTATGCTTCAACGAGTAAGGGCTGAAATTCTTGTCGACGGCTATGTCATAGATAATTACACCAAGGATGGTCTGCCTATCGTGGAACGGAGCAGCCTTGATTTCTTTTCGAAAATTATAAAAGACGAAAAGCATAGAATCCCTACAGACTTAATTTTTCTTGCCAAAATCCATTGCTGGATGAACGAAGATGCTCATATCGACTATGGCATTCGTTTACTTGAATGGGGAGAGAGGAATTATCCCTACAACTGGAAATTTAATTTCTATTTAGCAGCCTTTGCGCATAAATATGGCGACTATGAAGAGGCTCTGTCACAAGCGTTGAAATGCAAGAGTAAAGCTCCATGGCGAGAATCCATATATAGCTTGTTGGCTAAGATTTATTCAGCAAAAGGGGATGAGGCGGCAGCTTTAAGAATGCGGTCGGAATATGCTCGCATAAAGAAAGAAAAGGATGCTTTGTATGAGTCTTGCAAAAACCTTTAAGAAATTACACTAACATGAAACTGATTGATCATGTACTGAATATCCGGCAGCTGATAGCCCGAGCCTTTTCCAACCGATTCGAGCGGTTGGGACTTGGTGTTGATGCAGAGACCGATATACCCCTCTCCGAGGACGATAAGGCTTTGCGCCGGCGGCTTAAGGCTATTATCGACTACCATGCCAAAAGCAAGGAGACGTATGCCGAAGCCCGCAAAACTGCGGTAAACGAGTGCACTTTCACGCTTTTCAACCGTCTGGCGGCCATTAAGGTGATGGAAGATAAGGAGTTTTTTCCAGAAATCATCGCCCGGCGCGCGGAGTTTGGCGCACGCTCGTTTGAGCACAATGCGTGGCTGGAAAAGCATCCCGAAGGACACTCGATGGAGCGCGAAGGTCTGCTACCGTTCATCGAAGACAACTTCAATGAAATAGCTGAGAATTATCAATTCTCCATCTTCAATTCACGATACCCCTACGCGCTGATGCCTCGTGCTGATGAACTCAACGAGATCATCGATGCCTTCAATGCGATCAGTGCCGACCCTGACTGCGGCGACGACATCTGGCGCGGCGACGACATACTCGGCTGGCTCTACGAGAACTTCAATGCCGTGGAGAAAGCGCAGCTCAAAGAGAGCGGCGAGAAGACCGAATACGACAAGGTGTCGCTCCAGTCGCAGGTATATACTCCGCAATGGGTCGTGAAGTTCCTGGTTGACAATACCGTTGGCAAAATGTATCTGGAGATGCACCCCGAAAGCAACTTCGACCGCCAAATCGATGAGAATACCGGCGAACTGAAATATCGCATTGCCAACCGCCCGATTGAGAAAACGCGCAACGAGAAACCGCTTGAGAAGTGGCGTATCATAGACCCTGCATGCGGCAGCGGCAACTTCCTTATCTACACGATGACGCTTCTCTACGACCTATATATGGATCAGTCCGAGAACTTCTGCGCCGACTATTCGCGCCGCGACATCCCGGCTCTTATCGTGGAGAACAATCTATATGGCGTAGACCTTGACGAGCGTGCCGTGCAGATTTCGCAGATTGCACTTCGCATAAAAGCTCGCGAACTTGGCGGCCGCCGTGGCAAGCATCCCCGGCATACAAATGTCGTGGCCTCCAACTTCTATCTGCCCTCTTACGAGGAGATACGCTTTGCCGAAGACTGGACCGACTGGGACAACAAGAAGAAAGAAGTTGTTGCAAAGGTATGGGACGACCTTGCCGAGGCTCGTAAATTTGGATCGCTCGTTCGCGTCGAGCAACCAATTCGCGAACTTGCCGAAGCGCAATCCATAGCCAAAGAGGGATTGTTTGCCGGCGAGGATGAATCATCGCTATTCAACTTCCGACGCAATGCCGTTGATGCTATCCGCGAGCATTTCCGGCGCTTCGTGCAGACCGATGCCTATTCATCCACCAAAATCAACGACGCTCTCACCTTCCTCGACATCATCTCACAGCCATTCGATGTTGCCGTAGCCAATCCTCCCTACACCGACAGCGGCGACTTCGGTCCCGAGCTTAAAACGTTTGTTGAAGACAACTACAAGAAACCGTATAAGTTCAACACCAATCTTTATGCCGCTTTTATCCGCCGCTGCTGGGAATTGACATCCGACACCGGAAAGGTCGGTATGATTCATCCTCATACATTTATGTTTATCAAAACGTTTGAGGATGTTCGAAAATTCTTGATTGAAAAGACCTCAATCAATGTAATGGTTGACTTTGGTCTTGACCGCGTCAATCTCTTCGGACCCGGCGTGCTCCTTGATGCTACGTTCTACACCTTTGACAAAGGTCAGCAAAATGCCGAAGGCATCTATTTCGACATCACCAATGGTTTGCAAGAAAAGTTTAAAAAGGGTACTCTTGCGGCAGCGTTTGCAGACTTATGCGAAGGACGGGAAAACGCCCGCGTATATCGTCTTCCGCAGGATAAGCTCCGCCAAATCAAATCCTGGCCCTTCATCTACTGGATCTCCGACGATTTCCGCAAAAAATTCAGCGATACAACCTTAGATGATGAGTTCAAGGTTGTTAGAGGAATTATGACTGGAGATAACAATAAATACCTTCGCTATTATTGGGAAATACAACCATTATTTGCAAATGATAATGAATCATGGCATCTCTATCATAAAGGAGGAGATTACAATAAATGGTATGGTAATTTATGGTTAACTATTCATTTTACCGAGAATGGTGCCATTTTCAAGGCTCAAAATAAAGTCAAAAACTTATTTTCAATAGGAGTAACTTTTGGTCGTCAAAGTACTAAGGGTGCCTCTTATCGATATGTAGATAAAGAAGAATTGTATGACGACGGCACTGCCTGTATTGTAGGAGATAACATTCATCAAGTTCTGGGATTTTTAAATTCAAAATTGAACACCTACATAGTTGATGCGTTAAATCCGACTGTAAATAGTCAGCCCTTAAAAAGAAGCATTGGGCAGACTTCCTGATTGACGACTG
>CAJLWO010000019.1 GCA_905210435.1 uncultured Bacteroidales bacterium | reverse complement strand
TATGTTTATTTTATTGAATATCAGCAATTAATATCCGTTTTTAAGGGCTGACTACGTAGTTGTGCTTTTTGGAAAAAAACTTATTCTATTTGTCGGATAAATTCATTACCGGCGCATAATTATGAATTATGCATTATGAATTTATGCATTGACTATAGTGTTCCAGCCGTGTATGTCATCTTCCTCGCCGAGCTGTATGGCGCGGAGTTTGTTGTAGAGTGCGGTGGTGACGGGGCCCGCTTCGCCGTTGGTCGACACCACGTATTTCTTGCCGGTGTCGAGGTCGTCGATTTCTGCCACGGGTGAGGCCACGGCTGCGGTGCCGCAGGCAGCCGCTTCGGTTATGTCGTCAAGTTCCTCGAGGAGTATATGACGGCATTCCACCTCTATGCCCATGTCGCGTGCAAGCTGCTTGAGAGAGTCGTTGGTAACCGACGGAAGTATGGACTCCGATTCGGGGGTGATGTATTTCCCGTCCTTGATGGCGAAGAAGTTGGCCGGTCCGCATTCGTCGAGATATTTTTTCTCGCGCGGGTCGAGGTAGAGCACGGCCGAATAGCCGAGTTCGTGGGCTTTCTCTCCGGCGGCGAGCGATGCGGCATAGTTGCCACCTACTTTCCATCGTCCGGTGCCTTTGGGTGCCACTCGGTCATAGTCGCGCATGATGCATATATTGGTCGGTTTGAAACCTTCTTTGAAATAAGGACCGACAGGAGTGACAAGTACGATGAACATGTATTCGTCGGCCGGTTTTACCCCCACGCGGGCGCTCATGCCTATTTCCAGCGGGCGTATGTAAAGCGATGCGCCGCTGCCGTACGGGGGCACGAAGTCTGCGTTGAGTTCCACTACTTTAGTGACCATTTTGCGGAACAATTCTTCAGGCACGGGCTCCATGAGTATGCCTTCGGCCGAGCGGCGTATGCGCTGTCCGTTGGCGTCGAGGCGGAAGATGCGTATCTTGCCGTCCTTGCCACGGAAGGCTTTAAGCCCTTCGAATATTTCCTGACCGTAGTGGAGCGCTGTGGCTGCTATATGTATGTTCAGGTATTCCGAATCGGAAACCTCTATTTCGCCCCATTTGCCGTCGCGGTAAGTGCAACGTACATTATAGCTTGTCTTGCGGTAGCCAAACGACAAGTTGGCCCAATCTATATCTGCTGCCATAATCTATATTTGAATTAGATTTGAAAAACGTTTTGTCTAAATATATATTTTACGATATTCCGTGCATAATTCTCGCGGCAATGTGGCTCGGGTCGAAAAATTAATACACATCAACATCCGGACAAAATTAAAATAAATTTCTCTATTTGCTTACTTTTTTATTAAAAATTATCATGTCGTTTCACAAAAATCAGCATTTTACCGGTCGTGCATGCTCTTGAAGTTTCATTTGGTTTGAATTAATACATATTTTAAGAGAGTGTTTGGATTTGAATCAAATTAAGACTGAGAGGGATTTTTTGTAACTATTCAGTTGATAAACTTATTGATTACGAGCGTATTGTAGGGCTGCGCCCCGGTGCAGCCGTTGATGATAACACCCGTTTGCATTGGTTTCGGCTGCACCCCGGTGCAGCCCTACACTGATAATGAACACCTTACATCGTACATATTCACTGAATAGTTATAAAATCGGCAGGAGCGTTGCCTCACGGCGACGCTCCTGCTTTTGTCCAAATTTCAATTAAATTATTTATAGCGTAAAAATGGTTCGTATGTTATGGTTACAATTATTGTCATTTATGTCAAAATCGGGAGGAGAGGGTGTTTTGCATTAGAGAGTGTGTAGACAAACAGAAAGTGTGAACTTATTGCAGTGAAAATGCTTGCTGAGGCACCGCCAAGCGCCCTGTCCAACAGTCTCGCATGCAATAGTTCACACCCATATTCAGGCATAAACTATCTCACGAGCGGCCTTGGACTTATGTATTAACATTAATGGCGGGTTTCCAGAAAGGGCAGCCGGAGAATAAGTTATGTATTTTGAAGTTCGAGAGAGAGATTATTGAGAGAAAAAGGAGAACTTAACAGGAACGGACTGAAATACAATCCTATTCGATAGGAATATTTTTCTATTGGTACAAAGTTAAACAAAGATTTTGAAAAATAAAATTTTTAGTGTTGAGTTTGTAACTTTTTGACGCATTTTTGGCTTTATAGGATAGTAATTTTGCATTGTAAACGAATTACTAACCAATTAAGAAAGATATGGAAAAGGATGTTATTGAAGTGAATGAGGAGATTACCGTCGTTTCCGCTACGGAAGCCGAGGGTGATACCGGCAACCAAACCGATATGGCCGAGGATGCGAACATGGAGGACTGTGCCGCGCAAGGGGATGCGGAGGCGTATGCGCCGGGCGCGCCGGAAGAGGGGCCGGAGGCGGAACGGATTGACGCACCGTCAATGGATGACTCCAAGGAGGATAACGAGGCGGACATCAGCGAGGCGGAGGTGGAGAGGCTGATTGCCGAGGCGGAGGCGCGGGGATATGAACGCGGACGCAACGAGAATATTGAGGCGTGGATGAATGAGGGACGCTCCGGACGGCAGAATGTGAGCCACGAGGTGGCGGAGAATGAGATTATGATACTCAATAATATGCGCCGGAGTGTGTGGGAGTGATGGCAATTCATAATTCATAATGCATAATTCATAATTATTGCTATGCAGGTGGTGGAGCGATAAGATGATTAGGCCGGCGTGGGTTTATTTGATTGATTTTTAGGGAGTTTGTTAGTTTTTATCTTTAGCTTTATAGCTTTTTTAGTTTTTTAGTGTTTAATTTTTTTAATTTTTATTTTGGGGAATGGAAAAGATTATGAGACAAATTTTGAAGAGTGATTTGATGAAGGTGGTTGCCGTGGCGGCTTTCATGTGGGTGATGTATATGCTGCTCGAGGGTTGTTGCAGCGGCGGCGAGTACGGGCTGGCAATGGGCATCGTGGCCGGTGCGGCAGGGGGCAAGCATGTGGGAGGCGAGCCTCTTACTCTTGAGCTGAGCCGCGAGGCGTCGCCCGAGCTGCTCAGAAACGAGATTGATGAGCGAATAGTGAAGATACGTCCTATGGCTACGCCTATTGACCAGATATCGCGTCATGCGGGTTCGCGCCGGAGCGGTTCGATGGTGGTGGAGTATTATTCGGTCGACACCAAGGGGGTGACGACTACGCTTGAAAGCGATTCGACGGCTATCACAAGCTGGGGCAAGTCGCAGGGGGCATTGCTCAAAACGGCCAATGACAGCATATTCGAGCCTACGGAAACCATCATGGTGCCTGAGGTGATGGCGACTACCAAGGATGGGGCTACGGAGACCCTTGTACTATACGTGGTGGCGAAGGATACGACGGGCATCTCGGTAATATCGGTCAACAATACCTCAAGCCGCGGGTCGAGCGTGCCTGACCTCAAGGCGGGAACGGTGCTTGTGAGAATGGGTCGTGCGGCTGCCGAACTCGATGTGCAGACGCCGCAGTTTGAGGCGCTTCCGACCAAAAAGAGCAATAACTGTCAGATATTCAAGGCTCAGGTCGAACAGTCGACCTACCACAAAATTGCCAACAAGGAGGTAGGCTGGGGATTTTCCGACCAGGAGGAGGCTGCTATCACCGACATGCGCCGCGGTATGGAGAAGAACTTCCTGTTCGGGTCGTGCGGAACGCTGACCGACCCTGTGAAGAATACGGAGATAATGCTCACGGGAGGCATCTGGCATCAGGCCGGCAAGGAGTGTACGTACACCAAGGGCGCGCTCGACATGAACCGCCTTATCGAAATATCGCGAGAGGCTTTCACGGGCAACGGCGGGTCGTCGAAGAAGCTGCTCATCGGCGGCACGCTGCTTATCGAGGAGCTTAACAAACTGGAGCATGTCAAGACGGTGGGCGCGACCGAGACCATGACGCGCTGGGGACTCGACTTCACGGAGATTGTGACGAAGTTCGGACGACTGTATGTGATGGCGTCGGAGATATTCGACCAGTGCGGCCACCCGCATGACGGTATGATCATCGACCCGGAGTATCTGACGAAGTATTGCCATGTGCCGTTCCGTACCGAGCGTCTCGACCTGCGCAGCAGCGGCCAGCGAAACACGGAGGCGATAGTCATCACGGAGGCTTCGTGCCTGGTGCTCCGCTATCCCGAGGCGCATATGCGAATCCTTGCCTCCGGCAATGAGCAATGAGCAATGAGCAATTAGTAATGAGCAATTAGTAATGAGCAATTAGTAATTAGTAATTAGTAATGAGTAATTTTTTTGGGTGGGCGGGTGGTAGTTTTTTTATTGATTATGATGATTAGATTGAGTAGGGAGGAGATGCTGAGGGAATGGAAGCGACGGAAAGGGATGCTTCCGGTGTCGACTTCGACGTTGCAGGTAGTGAGGGTGGAGAATGAGAGTGTGGACGAGATGCTTCAGGCGGAAATCGATGACTGGTATGCGGCACTGCTTGCCAAGGGGGAGACGGAGTTTCTGCCGGTACGCGATTTCGCGGGGGATGTGAGCGCGAGGGATATAGATGACGGAAGCGTGGAGGTGGAGTTGCCGGCGGAGTGCGTGAGGGTTGTGTCGGTGAGGATGAGCGGATGGAGGCGGCCGGCGCGGGTCGTGGAGGAATGTGACGGCGCTCTCGCACGATTGCAGACGAGCCGGTATGTGTCGGGGAAATGCTGCTGCCCGGTGGCCGTGAAGAGGGGACGGAGGCTTACGCTGTACAGCAAGTGCGGGGAGGGGAAGATTACGGAACTGATATGCGTGGCGGCGCCGGACGACGGGAGCTATGTGTTTGAGCGGGAAGCCCTTATGGGAATTGGGAATTAGTAATTAGTAATGAGTAATTAGTAATGAGGGATTGGTTATTCCGCTTACGCGTCATCACTTGGCTATAAATGCATTGGAGGGCACTTTTCTTGGTATTTAGAATTTTAATTATTTCAATTTAGGATATAAGATATAATAAGGGATAATAAGGGACGACTTAATTTAATATATAATAAGGGATTGAGATGAGGATAGTTAAGGATGATCGGAGTATACAGATTGCGGGGGCGGCGAGACGGGCTTGGGAACGGGCGGCGGATTTCAGGGTGAGACGCGAGCGATATAAGCGTTTTACTTACGGCGACCAGTGGAATGATGTGGTGACGGAGCCTGACGGGACCAGGATGACGGCGCGCCAGCAGGCTCTCAAGCATGGGAAGGACCCGATGACGAACAATCTGATACGCCGCATGGTGAAATGCGTTGTGGGGCGTTTCAGGATGTGGATTGACGAGAAGGAGAACGGGAATGGCGGTGGCATGGATGCGGGACTGAGAGCGTTGTACCGGGCAAACAGTCTTGACGAGATGGACTGCCGCGCACTGGAGGAGTTTCTTATATCGGGGATGGCGGTACAGCGTGTGGCCGACGATGTGCGTCCGGGACGGAGCGGAATACGCGTTGACAATGTAAGTCCGGCGAAGTTTTTCGTGAACAGTTTCACCGACCCCCGCGGCGATGACATCGAAATGATAGGGATGCTGCATGACATGAGTCCAGGGGAGGCGGTGATGCGTTTTGCCGACGGAAGCCGGAGCAAGGCGAATGCGCTGCGCGAACTGTTTGCCCGCACGACCGGGACGGCCGGAGACGGCATACTCGGCCGCACGAATGCCGATGCGGGCAGTTTCGACCGGTGCAGCGAACGTGGGCGTTGCCGGCTGATCGAGGTGTGGACCCTCGAGAGCTGCGAGACAGTGAAGTGGCACGACACGGCATGCGGCACGTGCGGCGTGACAAGCACCGGGAGCGCGGGATGGATCGACGAGGAGAACAAATCGCGGGCAAAGGCCGGGGCGAAACCAATCGAGAGCGTGCTGACCCACAGCATCTGCTGGAGGTGCCGGTGGATGACGCCCGACGGCAGCGTGGTGAGCGAATACCGTTCGCCTTACGCCCACGGCAGCCACCCGTTTGTGGTGAAACTGTATCCGCTGACCGACGGAGAGGTGCACTCGCTGGTGGAGGATGTCATCGACCAGCAGATATATGTGAACCGGCTGATAACGCTGATGGACAGGGTGATGAGCACGTCGGCCAAGGGTGTGCTGCTTTTCCCGAAGAGCCAGCGGTCGTCGGGAATGGACTGGGAGAAGCTGTCGTCGCTGTGGGCGTCGCCCGACGGGGTGATACCATACGAGGCTGTCGACGGCGCGCCCGAACCGAAGCAGCTTATCACCAACGCGAGCGATTTCGGTGCCCGCGAGCTGCTCAGCCTCGAACTGAAGATGCTCGAGGATGTGTCGGGGGTGAGCAACGCGTTGCTCGGCCGAAGCAGCGGCGGAGGCAATGTGGGCTACGAACGCTATGAGAGCGAAGTGCGCAACGCTACGGTAGCCATCAACGACCTGTTGCTGACATTCGTGCACTTCAGGGAAACGAGAGATGAGAAATTGTGTGGTATTTAATGGTTATTTTACCATTTTAACAACCATAAGCAGTAAAGAAGCCCACGGTTACGGTAATTTTGCATCAAAACAGGATTACCATGGGAGAATATACAGAACAAAGGAACCGGGATTTCATGGCAGCGTTCAGACGCGAGATGAAGGAAATGCTGGCACGCGGCGAGGAAGTGACCGTAGAGAAAGTGATAGCCGAAGTGATGGCAGGCGACGCGCCTGGATATTATGTAAGTTACCGGTATGCGCGGCGAGCGGTGGGCGACCTGATGGAGCGCGGCGTCATAGAGCGCTATGACGGGAAGCTGCGCCGGCATTCACGCCGCGACATGATGATAGAGATAGGACGCAAATGCCGGAGAAGGATGGAAAGCACGGGCGTAAGCCTCGGACGGGCGTTGGTGGATGTATTGGTGACCGAGCGTGCATCGTCGTTTTTCATGACAAAGGTATATGCACGGCAGCTTTTCTACCGGATGGGTAAAAACAGAAACATTAGAAAATAACAGAACGATGAGGGTTGAGATAAAGAAAAAAGAGGTGATGGAGGAGATATACGCGCTGTCGGCGCTGCAGGGTTACGTAAGTATGCCGGAACGTGAGAGGGCGTTGCTGCAGGAGGACCAGGCCGAGGGGCTGGCGGTATTGGTGGCGGATGCGTTTGCGGAGATTGTGATGGGACTGATGCCGCGTGTGGCCGACTGCGGGATGCCGGGAGATAATGACAACGGCAACATGTGGATAGAGCTGAAAGAGGGGTATGGCGAGGACGGAGCGATGATGGCGGCAGCGTCGGCGGTGATTGCCAAATCGATGGCATGCATGGTGCTTTCGGCGATATACGAGGAGTGCGGTGGCGGGGAGGCATATGCCCGGCGTGCACGGCGCGGCATCGCGATAGCGAGGGAGGCGATTGACTCCCGCAGAGAGCTGCCGAGACTGCGGGGATGGAGATGAAGGAGTCAGTCGAAGATGGCTCGGACTACGGGGAGAGAGCGGAGGTTGCGGATTGCGCCGAAATGGGTGGAATAGTATTGGATAAGGAGGTCGAGGACGTTGTTGCGGTCGGCGCGCGACATGCGGTAGAGGTGCATGTTGCGGAAGTTCATGCGGGAGAGTGATATGAGGATGGCCGACTGCGACGCGTCGAGCCACTGTGAGTGGAGCGGTGGCGACGGGCGGAAACAGCCCGAGGCGAAGTCGAAACAGTAGCCTTCGGAATAGGATGAGGTGTCGGGGGCTATGCCCATGAACTGCTGCAGGTCGAGGAGGAAGGCGATGGGTGCGTTGGCGATGGAGCGGTCGGAGGCGGTGACGTGGGCTATGAATCCGTCGACGTAATCGTAGAGGGTGGCGTCGGGCTGGCTGTCGCGCAGGATGGTGGAAAGGAAGTCGCAGATGAAAAGGATGACGGAGCCGGCCACGGGGTTGTCGAGCATCATGACGCGCGCCGGCATGACATCGCGCACGGACTGGAGGGAACGGTTTTCGCGTATGTCGAGGACGCAGGAGAAGGATGAGCCGGGGAGCATCAGTGCGCGGCGACGTCGTGCGGCGGCGGTGTTGCCGTCGTTGACGATGACGGGGATACGGCCGGCCTCGCGCGAGAGGCAGTGGACGATGGCGCGGGTGTCGTTGTATTTGATTGAGGAGAGCGTTATGCAGTCGGACGGGAGAAGCACTTCTTTTGATAATTAGTAATGAGTAATTAGTATATTAGGAATGGGCGGGGATTATTCCGCTTACGCGTCATCACTTGGCTATATTTCCAATTAGCTCCGGTCATTTTTCTCAATCAGGGGCTGGGGGTGAGGAATCAGGATTTGGGGGATTTCTAATTACTGATTGCTGATTGCTCATTGCTAATTGATTGGGTTGATTGGGCTGATTGGGTTGATTGAGCTGATTTAGGTACAAAAATAGGATTAAAAAATGAAAAAATGCTTTTTTTTGAGAAAAAATTTGCAAGATTGAAAAAGAGTGTGTAATTTTGCAGTCGCTTTGTGGGTGGAACCAGAAGCAACGAGGCCCATTCGTCTATCGGTTAGGACGCAAGATTTTCATTCTTGAAAGAGGAGTTCGATTCTCCTATGGGCTACTAACCAACAACAAGAAAAAGTCAATTACAATAATGGCAAATCACAAATCTTCAATCAAGAGAATACGCCAGACGGCCAGCCGTCGTCTTCACAACCGCTATTACGCAAAAACAGCGCGCAACGCTGTACGCCGTGTACGTAAAATGACCAACAAAGCAGAAGCAGAAGCAGCATTCGTAAAATTGACCGCAATGCTCGACAAGCTCGCTGCAAAGAAAGCTATATCGAAGAACAAAGCTTCGAACCTCAAGAGCAAGATTGCCCGCCACATCAACGGACTGGCAGCCTAAGGGAAGTCTTCTTTTGAAGCAAGCGGCCCATTCGTCTATCGGCTAGGACGCAAGATTTTCATTCTTGAAAGAGGAGTTCGATTCTCCTATGGGCTACTGCGAGAGGGTGCGATTTATTTCGCGCCCTCTCTTTTGGCATAGGCACAGGGGGTACCGGTCAGACAGGTCGGACAGGTCGGACCAGTCTGACGGGTCTGAGGGGTCGGACTTAGCGTGGGAGGCGGAGATTCAGAGGGAAAACTTTAAAGATTTATAAAGTTGGGGGCGCGGGACTATTATAATAAATATATATTTATTATATTTGTAAGCATAAATATCGGGAAAGGGGATTTATGCTTTCCTGAAATCATTTCAAACATACCCCTACAGCTTACAAAAGGGATAACCACAATGGACAATTATATCGTATCGGCGCGCAAATACCGTCCATCGACGTTTGCTTCGGTGGTGGGACAGAAGGCGTTGACGGCGACCCTGAAGAACGCCATCGCCACCGACCGACTGGCCCACGCCTACCTGTTCTGCGGAGGACGCGGAGTGGGAAAGACCTCGTGCGCACGTATTTTCGCCAAGACCATCAACTGCACCAACCCGTCGGCCGACGGCGACCCGTGCAACGAATGCGACTCGTGCCGCGCGTTCAACGAAAACCGTTCGCTCAACATCATAGAGCTTGACGCGGCGTCGAACAACAGCGTCGACGACATACGCGGGCTCGTCGACCAGGTGCAGGTGCCCCCTACCGACGGCCGTTACCGCGTGTTCATCATCGACGAGGTGCACATGCTGTCGGCGGCGGCGTTCAACGCGTTCCTCAAGACGCTCGAGGAGCCGCCGAGCTACGTGGTGTTCATTCTCGCCACGACCGAGAAGCAGAAAATCATACCCACGATACTTTCGCGCTGCCAGATTTACGACTTCAACCGCATCACGGTGGCCGATATGGTCGACCATCTTGCCTACGTGGCCACGCAGGAAGGGATTACAGCCGAGCGCGCGGCACTTGGACTCATAGCGAGGAAGGCTGACGGAGCGATGCGTGACGCCCTGTCGATATTCGACCAGGTGGCGGCATCGTCGCGCGGCAACATCACCTACGCTTCGGCGATAGAAAATCTCAATGTGCTCGACTCGGCCTACTACAACCGTCTCGTCGACGCGTTCACATCGGGCGACGTGCAAAGCGCGCTGCTGATATACAAGGAGATACGCGACCGTGGATTTGATACACATTTCTTCATCACCGGACTGTCGGCCTACATACGCGACCTGATGGTGGCGCGTTCGGAATCGACGCTGTCGCTCCTCGACACCGACGACGACGTCAAGGCCGAGATGGCAGCGAGGGCAAAAGCGCTTCCGCTCGACTTCTATTTCGCAGCCATGAGCCTGTGCAACGAGGCCGACCTCAACTACCGCCAGGCATCGTCAAAGACATTTCTCGCCGAGCTTCTGCTCATCAGACTGTGCCAACTACAAAGCCCCTCCCCCACTTATAGCGGCAGCGGAGAGGGGCAGTTGAAACCATTTGCCGCCAACGGGGACAATGGCGCCGCGCAAAGTCAGACAGGTCAGACAGGTCGGACCGGTCAGACTGCGGAAACGCCTGCGCCATCGACGCCGCCTCCGGCGGCTGCGGCGGTGCCGAGAACTCAGAGTGCTCCGAGAACTCCGAGTACTCAGAGCACTCCGACCGCTCCGGCGCCTGTTAGTGTGGGTGCGCCTCCGGCACCGGCGCGTACCGGAAAGGTGCTTCGCACCACACGCCGCGTGGAGACGCAGACGACGACAGCACAAACCGTGCATGCCGCAGAAGCGTCGATGCACCGCGCCGAACGCTACACCGACGAGCAGGTCAACGCCGCATGGGACGCCTACGCCGCCGAACGACCCACCGAACGGATACTCATCAACACGATGCGAGCATGCCGTCCGCGCAGCACGGGCAACGACACTTACGACGTGGCTCTCGAGAACGACATACAGACGGCGGAATTCCGCAACCATCTGCCCGGACTGTTGGCGCACATACGCAACGCCATAAGCAACGACAGTTTCAACATAACGCTCTCGCTCAACGAATCAGGCCCCGCGCCTACGATATGGAACGACCGCGAGATACTCGCGCACATCACTTCGGTATCGCCAGAGATTGTCAAACTGATAGACAAATTCAACCTGAAGCTCGTATAGCCGCCCCCTGACAGCCATCACAAAAAACAGAAACACAATACCGCAACCACCGAATATGAAAAAGATATTAACCACAACAGCCCTCGCCGCCGCCACACTGGCAGGCGTGGCCCAGGTCAACTCACCGGCTCCGGAAGGCTACCTCCGGCGGGCTATCGACATGTACAACGACGCCAACTACGTCGGGTGCACCGACCAGATGCGCTATCTGAAGGACAACAACCCCACTCCGGCACAGCTCGAGGACGCCGACTACTACATAGCGATGTCGGCCCTCCATCTCAACAAGGCCGATGCCGAGGCGCTCGTAAAATATTTTATATGGCGCTACCCGGCATCGGCGCGGATAGCCGAGACGCATCTGGCGCTCGGCAATCTCTACACCGCCTCCGGACGCTACGGCGAGGCGCTCAACGAGTTCTCGCAGATAGCGGCCAAGTCGCTCGACCGCAGCAGCGCCGACCGCCTCGACGCATCGCGCGCATACTGCCTGCTCAAACAGGGCGACTACGACCTTGCCGAACCAATCTACCGCCGCCTGACGCACTCGAAAGAATATGCCGACGAGGCACGTTTCTATGAGGGTTATATCGCCTATGTGAGGAAAGACTACGCCAAAGCGGCCGACCTGTTCAGGAAGTGCAACCGCGCCACGGCTCCCGGCAACATGGCCGACTACTACCTGGCGCAGATCGAATATCTCGACGGCGACTACGCACAGGCAGCAGCCACAGCACGCCGCCTCTACTCCGACGAGCGCATCGAGCCGTCGTTCCGCTACGAGGCGATGCGGGTGGCAGGCGAGTCATACTACCAGCTCGACGACCTGAGCGAAGCGCTGCCGCTGCTCCGCGAATACGCCGCCAACACCGCCGAACCGCTTCCCACAACACTCTACATGCTCGGCGTGACGGAATACCGCGAGGGGAACTACGAGGAGGCTATCAAGGACCTGACTCCGGTAATCGACATTGACAACGCTATGGGTCAGAGCGCCAATCTCTTCATCGGCCAGGCCATGATGCGCCAGGCCAACTACTCGGGAGCCTTGATAGCGTTTGACCGCGCCCTGCGCAAGAATTTCGACAGCAACGTGCAGGAAGCCGCATTCTACAACTACGCCGTGGCCAAGACCGAGGGGGGCAAGATACCGTTCGGCAACTCCGTAGCCACGTTCGAGGAATTCCTTCGCACGTTCCCCGACTCGCGTCATGCTTCGGCCGTGCGCGAATATCTCGTGGCAGGCTATATGACCGACAACAACTATGCCGCCGCACTCTCGTCAATCAACCAGATTAAAAATCCCTCCAAAAAGATACTCGCCGCCAAGCAGCAGGTGCTCTACGCCCTCGGTTCGCGCGAAGTGATGTCGGGACAGAATGCCGATGCCATCCGCCACCTGACCGAAGCCGTATCGCTCAAAGCCCACGACGCAAAGACGGCGGCCGAATCGGAACTGTGGCTCGGCGAAGCATACTATGCCGCAGGCAACTACGCAAAGGCGCAGAAATCATACGCCAATTCGCTGACCGGCAACCGCCTGTCGGGCAACAACCGCCATACGGCGCTCTACGGGCTCGCCTACAGCTGTTTCCGTCAGGGCGACTCGCAGGACGCGACAAAATATTTCAACGACTTCATCGCCTCGCGTCCCGAACCGTCGGGGATGCTCCGCGCCGACGCGCTCAACCGCATAGCCGACCACTACTACACGCAGAAGGATTTCGGCAAGGCCGCATCGACCTACGCCGACGCCTACCGCGCCAACCCCGGCACCGGCGACTACGCCCTGCTGTCGCGTGCTCGCATGTACGGCTACAACGGCGACTACAAGGAGAAAGTAAGCCTCCTGCAACAGTTCTTAAAGGAGTTCCCCAAATCGAGCATGCTCCCGCAGGCATATATCGACCTGGGCGAGAGCTACGCACAGCTCGGCGACTCCGACCGCTCCATCGAGTCATACTCGATGGTGGCCTCACGCTATCCCGGCAGCGCCTACGGACGTCAGGCCAACCTGCTGCTCGCGCTCTCCTACCTCAACGAGAACGACAAGGCACAGGCCATCGACACCTACCGCCAGCTCATCACCACGGCGCCCGGCTCGGAGGAGGCACGCCAGGCATCGGACAACCTCAAGCAGATCATGGCCGACGACGGCCGTCTTGACGAATATGTCGACTTCATAAACTCCGTGCCCGGAGCCGCACCCGTAGGTGCGTCCGACGTGGAGAACGCCGCATTCCTCGCCGCCGAACGCGATTACCTCAACAAAGGTCTAACGGGACGCCTCACCGACTATCTCGACCGCTTCCCGCAAGGCGCCTCACGTCCCACCGCATTGGGATATGCCGTGACCGCCAACGCTACCGCCGGCAACCACGAAGCCACCATCGGCTATGCCGACGAGCTGATTGAGCACTATCCCGACAACGCTGCGGTGCCCGCCGCCCTCAAGGCCAAGGCCGCCGCTCTCGCCGGACAGGGCAAAGGGGAGCTCGCACTTGCCGCCTACGAACAGCTCGCCACGACAGCATCGACCCCCGACATGCTCAACGAGGCACAGCTCGGCATCATGCGCACCGCCCGCGACCTCGGACAGTATGACCGCGTCATCGAAGCCGCCGGCGCCATAACCGCATCGTCTACCCCGACGGGCGAACAGCGTTCGGAAGCGGCATTCAACCACGCCGACGCGCTCTACAACACCGGCGACACCAATGGCGCCATAGCCGAATGGACCGACCTTTCGGCCGACCTCAACGACATCCACGGCACGAAAGCGCTCTTCCGCATAGCGCAGGCACAGTTCGACGCCAAGGACCTGAAGGCTGCCCGCAAATCGGCCGAAAAGCTGATTGACTCCGACACGCCCCACAACTACTGGCTCGCACGCGGATTCATACTCATATCCGACATCAACCGCGCCGAGGGCAACCTCTTCGAGGCCGACCAGTATCTCATCAGCCTCCGCGACAACTATCCCGGCACCGAAACCGACATCTTCAAAATGATTGACGACCGTCTCAACAACAAATAATCACCGAACGCAATGAAAAGACAATATATCATTCTCGCAGCCGCACTCGCCGCAGCCCCGGCGGTGTCGGCACAGACATTCACAAAAGAGATTGTGATTGAACGCGAAATCGACCCGACGCTCCCCGAGGCGGCACGCATCAGCAACTTCCCGTCGCTCATACAGCCGCAGGCGCCGGTATCGCGGCTTCCGTTTGTCGATGTCACGGCGGCGACACGCGTGCCGGGGATGCTCACGATGCTCGAACCGGCCAACGGACAGCCGGCCATCGCCCTGTCGCCCTACCGCGGCTATGCTTCGCTCGGCTATTTCCCCGCCTACAACCTCGGCATCTCGGCCGGATACTCCATCATAGCCCGTCCGGCATCGTCGCTCAACGTGTGGACACAGTTTGACGGCTATTCCTACAAGGACCAGTACGACGAGACGCTCAAACGCAACAGCGTGACCGTTGGCGCCGATTTCTCGCATCTGTTCGGCCGCACAAAGCGTCTCGACCTGTCGGCCGACTTCACCTACAACGCCTACAACAAACCGTGGGAGGAGGAAGACCCCAACCACCACACACTGGCGTTTGACATCGACGCCGCCTGGTCGGCACGCCACAACGCGCTTGCCTACTACGTGACAGGCGCATTCAGCCACTTCGGATTCTCCGGCAAGGAGATACATCTTACCAACGGACGCCTCGACGCAGTGTCGCAGAATATAATCAAAGTCGCCGGAGGTATGGCCTACTCCATCACCGACAAATCGTCAATCAACGGACATGTCGACGTCAGCTTCGTCAATACCGGACACTTCAACACGCTCCTCAACGACATGACCGTAGGAGGCACAAGCATCTGGATGCCGGCGCTCGTTGACGGCGACGGCAAGACGATGGGACTCATCACCCTCGCACCCTCCTACCGCTATACCTCGGGGGCATTCTCGACATCGCTCGGCTTCAAGGCGCAGATTGCCACCAACTCCGGCAAGACATTCCACATCGCGCCCGACGTCAAGTTCAACGTGCGCCCCGTGTCGACTTTCGCCGCCACACTTTCATTTGGCGGAGGAGAGCATATCAACCGCCTGTCGGCGCTCTACAACATCGACCCCTACATGTCGGTGGCACAGGGATACAAATTTTCGGAAGTGCCTTTCACGGCCGATCTGTCGCTGACGTTCGGCCCGTTCTACGGCGCGTCGTTCGAACTGTTCGGAGGCTATGCCGTGGCCAATGACTGGCTCATGCCAGAAGTGATGGACGGCGCCGGCGGTGCGAGCCCGTCAGGCAACCGTCTGATTTACGGCTCGATGTTCAACACCGTCGACCTCCGCGCCGTGCGCTACGGAGCCAAATTCGCGTGGAAATACAACAAGAACATCGCGGCTTCGGTGAAATACACCGGCGCTCCCGGCAGCTACCGCCACAGCTACTACCTCAACCACGACCGCGCACGCCACGTGCTCGAAGCCAACCTGTCAGTCACTCCGATAGCGCCGCTCACCGTCGACGCGTCGTTCGAACTCCGCGCAGGCCGTTCGCTGTACACCTATTGGGGCACAACCGTCGGTTCCAAGCCGATGAAATATGACCTGCTCAACGCCAACTCGCTCAACATAGGAGCCACCTACCGCTTCACCGACCGTATATCGGCCTTCGCCCGCGTGGAAAACATCCTCGGCCGCCGCGCCTACATGTACAACCTCCTCGAGCAGCAAGGCATCCACGGCCTCATCGGCGCCGCCGTGAAATTCTGAATATTGCACGGAATAACGTAATATAAACAAAAGGACAGAAGATTCATCAACAGAACAAATTTATTTTTCCTCGAGACTTCTGTAATCTTTCGCATTATTAACGCGGTTAAAAACCGCGTCTACTATAAGACTGATAAGCAAAGTAGTAGGCGCGGTTTTTAACCGCGTTAATAATATTTTGGCTGTACTCCTGTCAGGGCTTTTGTACCCCTGTTCAAAATCAATCTTCCACGATGGAGGGGGAGATGTAGGTTATGGTGGTGCGGGCGCGGGTGGTGGCGGTGTAGAGCCAGCGGTAGAAGTCGAGGGTGGTGACGGCTTCGTTGGATATGTTGGCCATGTCGACGAATACCGATTGCCATTGGCCTCCCTGCGCTTTGTGGCAGGTGACGGCGTAGGCGTATTTGACGCGGAGGGCGTTGTAGTAAGGGTCGGTGTGGAATATGCGGCGGCGCACTGTGGGGTCGGCGGCCGACGCGGGGTCAAGGCCGGCAAGCGCGCGGTTGAGCAGCATCTGTTCGTGCTCGGGGTTGAGACCCGCGGTCACCGAATTGAGCGAATTGAGTATCAGCTTGGCGTCGAACGTGATGTCGCGGTCGGGCAGCGACAGCTCCACGTCGGCAAACCGGAGGAAGCCGATGATTTCCGTGCCGTAGATTTTATTGACGCGCACCACGTCGCCGTTGGCCACGAAATCGGCGCCCTTAACCTTCGACGTCCAGTAATAATTGTTTTTGGCGATGAGCAACGGTTCGCCGCGCGTGATTACCTCGTCCTTCTCGAGTATCGTCTTGCGTATGGCGAGGTTGAATTCCATGGCGCGTTTGTTGGAACGCGTGATGAGTATGGTGTCGTCGACGCCGTAGTCCTGATATGAAGCTATCAGGGCGTCCTGAAGCTCCTCGCCGCCGATGGCGCGGACGTCGGCAAACGGCTCGATGCGCAGCTTCGGCACCGGCAACTGCTCCATAGCCATGGCGCGGCGCAGCATCGTGGCGTTGTAGAGAATGCCGGACCGCGCCTTCTGGCGTACGGTCTGCGTGATGACGGCACGCGTCACCCGCAATCCGAGCGCGCGCAGCCTGTCGGCCGACATCGCCGGCGACGTGTCGCATCCCACCGGCGGAAGCTGTGCGCCGTCGCCGAGCAGTATCATGCGGCAGTCGTGGCCCGAACCGTAGACGTAGTGCGCCAGGTCCTCGAGCAGCGAGTCATGCTCCCCCTCCCCTATCATCGACGCCTCGTCGACGATGAATATGGCGTTGGAGTGCGGATTGTCGGCCACGCCGGCCACTGCCGCCACGTCGCCCAGCCCCTTGTAAATCTTTCGGTGGATAGTCATCGCAGCCTTGCCGGCAAATCCGCTCAGCACCTTGGCGGCACGTCCGGTGGGCGCCAGCAACACCGTGGGACGCCTCACAGCCCGCAGCGCCTTGACAAGCGCCGCAACGACCGACGTCTTGCCCGTGCCGGCATAACCGTTGAGCAGGAACACGGCGTTGTAGGGCACCGTATCCCCGCAAAAACGAGCGAGGGCGTCAATCAACGCCCTCTGCTGCTCCGTGGGTACAAACCCCATTTCTTCGGTTATTTTTTCCGATAACTGCAATGTATCCACTTAAGGTTCCTATGAAGTCAGACAGGTCGGACAGGTCAGACGGGTCAGATCTGTCCGACTTTGCATTAATTTATCAGGTCGAAGCCGGTGTATTTGCGGAGGCATTCCGGCACTACGATACCTTCGGGAGTCTGGTTGTTTTCGAGCAACGCGGCCACGATGCGGGGCAATGCGAGCGCCGAACCGTTGAGCGTGTGGCAAAGGCGCGTCTTCTTGTCCTCGCCACGGTAACGGCATTTGAGGCGCGCGGCCTGGTATGTCTCGAAATTGGATACCGACGATACCTCGAGCCAGCGTTTCTGGGCTGCCGAATACACCTCGAAGTCAAACGTGATGGCCGACGTGAAACTCATGTCGCCGCCACACAGACGGAGTATATGCCAGGGCAATCCGAGGCGGTCGAGCAGCGACTGCACGTGATCTTTCATCTCCTCGAGAGCGGCATATGAATTTTCCGGCTTCTCGATGCGCACGATTTCCACCTTGTCGAACTGGTGCAGACGGTTGAGACCGCGCACATCCTTGCCGTAACTGCCGGCCTCGCGGCGCCAGCATGCCGAGTAGGCGCAGTTCTTGACCGGAAGCTGGTTGTCATTGAGTATGACATCGCGGTAGATGTTCGTGACGGGCACCTCGGCGGTAGGTATCAGGTAGAGGTTGTCGAGGGGCACGTAGTACATCTGACCCTCCTTGTCGGGAAGCTGGCCTGTGCCGTAGCCCGATGCCTCGTTGACCACGTAGGGCGGCTCGATTTCGGTGTAGCCCGCCTCGTTGGCCGAGTCGAGGAAGAACTGTATGAGAGCACGCTGCAGGCGTGCGCCCTTGCCGATATACACCGGGAAACCGGCACCGGTGATCTTCACACCGAGGTCGAAGTCGATGATATTGTATTTCTTTGCAAGTTCCCAGTGGGGAAGCGCGTCGGCGGGGAGGTCGGGCATCACGCCGCCCTCTTTCTCCACCACATTGTCCTCGGCCGTCTTCCCCTCGGGCACAGCCTCGCACGGTATGTTGGGGATGGTCAGACGTATGTCGGTCATCTCCTTCTCCACGGCGTCGAGTTCCGACGCATATTTTTTCATATCCTCTTTCGCCTTGGCCACTTCGGCTTTGGCGGCTTCGGCAGCCTCGCGTTCGCCCGCTTTCATCAGCTTACCGATTTCGGCAGCCTGTCGGTTGAGTCCGGCCGCGATAGTGTCGGACTGGAGCTGCAACGTGCGGCGGCGTTCGTCGAGAGCGAGTATCTTTTCAATCTTCTCTTTACCATCAAATCCCTTGACCTTCAGGCGGTCAATGACATATTGGGGATTTTCCTTGATTTGTTGTATCGTCAGCATAATATTATAGTTTTTTCCCCGATTAATCCGGATTAATCTTGTTAAATCCCGATTAATCCCGGTTAATCCTGATTAATCCCGGTTAATCAAAATTCTCGATTACCCCAACAACTCCTTCACCTTGGCGGAGATGGCACGGCCGTCGGCACGACCTGCAAGCGCCTTGCTTGCCACGCCCATCACCTTGCCCATCATCTTTGCGTCGGTGGCGCCCACCTCGGCGATGATTTTCTTAAGCTCGGCGATGAGTTCCTCCTCGGTAAGCTGTTTGGGGAGATATTCTTCTATCACGGCCACCTCGGCAAGCTCGCCGTCGGCGAGGTCCTGACGGTTCTGCTCCTTATAGATAGCCGCACTTTCGCGGCGCTGCTTCGCCATTTTCACAAGCACCTTGGTAGCGGCCTCGTCGCTCAGCGTGCCGTCGCCCCCCTTGGCCGTCTTAGCCTCGAGAAACTCCTTCTTGATGCCGCGCAACGCCTCCAGGCGCACACGGTCCTTGGCAAGCATAGCCTTCTTGATATCTTCTGATATTCTGTCAAATAAATCCATATCTGTCACTATATTTATAAGTACCCGCAAATTTACGTAATTTTTCTTTTTAAAGATGTATATTTCGATATTAAAAACGCTCCCACGCAAAAATTACGCACAATTACGCACATTTCACCCTGCAAATTTGTCAATGACTACATTTAGAAATAGCTTTGCGAAGCTCCATAACCCCAAAAATCCAATGAAAGAGTCCTCCATGTGAGAGCCGCAGCGTAATAGCGCACATTAACATGGTGCATCGGACGGAGAATGATGATATGCCGTTACGTCGGTGCATCGGACGGAGAGCCGCAGGCTCGATGGTGTATATATCCCCGTCCGGAGCGACAGCGGAGGGCGGGGGGACCACTCCCCTCGGATTGAGCCCGGGGACCGGGCGAGAGTGTAAACAATTAACAACATACCAATGAGCAAAACATTAAATCTAATCCATGTAGTATTCGGAACGCATTGCCGCCACTCCACACTTAACCCTGAAAACAAAGAACAATTGCACAAAATGATATGCGATTTTCTCAACAAGACGGGTTGCCGCCTGATACGTATTAACTCGATGCCCGACCACGTCCATATCCTCATGAACCTGTCACCGGCAATATCGCTTTCCGAAGTCATCGGCAAGCTCAAGGCTAACATGAGCCTATGGATAAAACGTTCTGGATTGTTTCCTCTGTTTGAAGGCTGGTGCGAGGGATACTTTGCATGTTCCGTATCTCCGCAAAACAGCGAATCTGTCATCAGCTATATCATAAATCAGGAGCACCACCATACCTCCAGATCATACCATGACGAAATGAACGGACTATACCTCAAAGCAGGCCTCCAGTGGCATGATAATGAGCTAAATAGCTGACATATCTACACTCTCGCCCGCTCCACGGGCTCTCCTGCCGGCGCCCTCGCACCCCGCCCTCCGCTATCGCTACGGACGGGGATATGTACACCATCGAGCCTACGGCTCTACTGAATGCTATCCACGCGGTACAGGGTGAAAGTGTGCATATCCCCCCCTATCCTCCGGTAACATGCCTCGGTATTCCACCGCAACCATACACACAGACTTAGATAATATGAACACCACCCCGAGGCTACGCGGAGAGCCGCAGGCTCGATGGTGATATGCCGTTACATAGGTGCATCGGACGGAGAGCCGCAGGCTCGATGGTGATATACCGTTACGTCGGTGCATCGGACGGAGAGCCGCAGGCTCGATGGTGTATATATCCCCGTCCGGAGCGACAGCGGAGGGCGGGGGGACCACTCCCCTCGGATTGAGCCCGGGGACCGGGCGAGAGTGTAAATATCACTCCCTCTCCTCGGGCAGCCTCCCTTGGCGGGCGGCGCGGCGTTTGCGCCAGTCGTTGCGCATCTTCATCGTGAAGATTATGGCCGAGCAGAGGCCGGTCACGATGTTGGTGATGAGCAGGGGCCAGTTGCCGAGCAATATGCCTTGTATCACGAAAAACAGGCTGCCGAAACCCATCAGCAGGAACGTAGGCACGGCGATGCCATCGGTATCGTTAGTGCGTATCGTATATATAGCCTGCGGCAGATAGCCGAATATCATGCAGACACACGCTGCATACCCAACAATAGTAGTTATCATGGTCATGTAAATTAGAGTGAAAAATTCAAAAATAGCCAATATTATCCGAAAATCCAAACATATTATTTACAACAATTCCGACCATGGTTTTGTGCACACGCATTTCACCCAATTTTTAGATTGATACGATATGGCAACGTTCATTCATATTTTATCAGCAAAATTTGCCATATAGTTTAAAAAAGTTTCCAAAGAGGAATATTTATTCAAATAAACGTATTTTGTACCATTTTTGCAGTAAAAATTTAACAAAAAAACTGCTATCTATCTTACTGATTTTTAAAAGTTTTTTATACCTTTGCATTACACGTCCATACAGTGCAGACGCAGCGATGCATTTCCATCGCTTTATACAATATCATATCCTAACCGACTAATTTACAAATTATCTAAATATTAACCAAAAATCTTTCTTTTTATGAAAAAATTTTTACTTTCATTAGCCACAGTGCTATGCGCCGGCGCTTTCGCCTCGGCAGCAGATGTGACCTTCACATTCTTTTCTACAGCCGGGACTAACAACTACGGCATGGAACCGGCATACACAGACAACAATACAAAATATATCGCAAACGGTGCGACAGCTACCCAAGGTGATATAACTCTTACTCTTGGTGAGACAACTAACACTACTGACAGCTGGCGTAACTGGAGTGATGGTCTTCGTGCATACGGCAACAAGAAAAAACCGACCCTTAAAGTTTCGGCTGCAAACGGGTCAACAATCACTGCTATCGACTTCTCGTTGAAAGCTGCTATGACCATTACTGCCGATAAGGGCACAATGAAGAATACCACTTCAAACAAATCTAACAGTTGGTCGGGTTCAGCGAGCGACGTTACATTTACTCTCACTGGCGCCAATGTCGCCATACAGGTACTTAAAATCACATATACTAAGGCCGGCGGCACAGAAGTAGCCGCTCCCACCATCTCTCCCGTGTCCGGGAGATACACAGAAGCACAGACTGTGACTATCACCGGCGCTGAGGGTACTACGGTATACTATACTCTTGACGGCACTGAACCTACCGACGGAAGCACTAAGTATGTTACAGCCTTTACCGTTGACAAAACCACAACCGTAAAGGCTATCGCCTATGACGCCGACGACAACACGTCAAGTGTTGTTTCTGTATCATACACAATCGTACCGCCTCTCCCCGACGCTGAAGGTGACGGCACAGAAACTAATCCCTACAATGCTGCCGCAGCAATCAATGCATGCAATGCAGGTTCAGCCGCTACCGGAGTATACGTTAAGGGTATCATTTCTAAAATAGATGAAATCAATGTCCAATACGGCAACGCCACCTATTACATCTCTGACAACGGTACAGAAACTAACCAGTTCAACATTTTCCGTGGCAAGAGTTTTGATAACGCCAAATTCACTTCAGAAGACGCGCTTAAAGTCGGAGACAAAGTCGTAGTAAAAGGTGACCTCGAATTATATAATGGGGTAACTCCGGAGCTTAAAAACAGCCAGCTCATTTCACTCAACGGCACAACCGGTGTTGAAGGTATCGAAATCGACGAGAATGCTCCCGTTGAATACTACAACCTCCAGGGCGTACGCGTAGAGAACCCTGCAAACGGTCTTTACATCATGCGTCAGGGCGACAAGGTCGTAAAAGTAATCAAATAACGTAGGCCGGCTCAGTCCGACACGACAACCCATAAAACGGGGTGGCACCTCACTACAGGCGCCACCCCGTTTTGCGTTGAAGGCAATGGGGCGGGGGCGTCTCGCCCCCGTGGTAATTTCCTGTGATTTTTTACGCGGAGAGAGAATACCACGGGGGCGAGACGCCCCCGCCCCATACATCATGCGTTAAATATTGTTAACTACGTATTTCATGTATTTTTATGCAATCATAACATAACACGTTGAAACCGCCCGAGATACCGCTGTTGATGCCGAATGTGTGACTGCCCGAGGCCGCAATCCGTCCCGAAAAAAAATGTATAAAAACATTTTGTCAATTCAAAAATTATTACTTCTTTTGCATGTGTGTTTTTCATAGTATTAGATTAAGATAAAGGTTTAAAGGAAAAGAGTCGTTGTGAAACGACTCTTTTTTATTGTATACGCACATGCATAACTGCGGAATTCGGGCTAACAAAGTAGGGACGCACAGACCGTGCGTCCCTACTACTATTGAATATTCAGCAACGCCCTCTCCTTACACCATATACTTGCCGAGGAACGGTATGCGGCGCAGCAGCCACGACACGGCGATGCCGCCGCCGAAGCCCACGGCAAACGATACCAACGTCGACGACGCGTATTCCGGGGCATATCTATACTGCAGAATATGCAGTAACGCATGCGACAGGTATATCCCATAGGAATAGCGAGATATGAAATTAACCACCTTGTCGGTAACAGGGCCGAGGGTTGTCACCCTCACCAACAGTGAAAAATAGAATATCGCCAGGACTACTCCCGGCAGCGCAGTCCAGTCCATGCACAATTTCCTGAAATCAAAAGAATGGATCGCATTACGGAATAAAAATGGCAATACAATACTTATCGTCACCATCAGCGCATAGAGGACTACAAGTTTGCGGCGGCGTATCCACCTCCTGTACGCCCCGGGCCGTCCCCCTTCACCGGCTACAGGAAGCACATAGGCCGGCAGCAACGGCTGACGGTTCCGGTAATACGTAAGATAGTAACCTGTTATGGCAAACGGCACCGCGCTCAGGAACAGGATACCAGGCGTATAAGCAATTCTAAAGCCAGCCAGCGGCTGTATGAGCGGCAGAATGCTCGCCGCGAGCCATACTATCAGCACATAGTGGAAATGCCGGCGCGAAGCCGTAGCTATCCACGGCGAAATAAGCGGCATGACAAAATAAAGCGACATGATAATCGGCACAAACCATCCGGGCCAAAAGTTGAACGACAGCCAGCTCCACCTTATCTGCATCGCAAGCGTATATTCATTAATCATGCCGAGCCAATAATAGGCAAAGGCATAAAACAGCACCCACACCACATACGGGACAAACACCTTCACTACCCTATGCCTGATAAAATGTGAATACGAACCCGTAACAGGCATAAGCAAAGCACCTGATATCATAAAGAACAACATTGCGCCGGGGTTCAGCAACAGCTTGATAAAAAACACGGCATCGGGCGACAAATCATCATGCAGGCTATGGTCGAGCACCACCATGACGATAGCCACCGCGCGAATAAGATTGAGCGAGAAAAGCTGCGTGTGAGTGCGCCGGTCGTTGCGGGCTATTGATTTCATAATTTATGAGATTACAGTTTAGTATTGTATTCCGCTAATCATAGTTCGCGAGCGAGGCGCGAAGCGACGTCGTCACCATGGCACGAAGCTCGGGAGGACGCACTACCGTGACCGACGGACCGTACGACAGGAGTTCCTGCACGAAATCCTCCGAGATCTTGATGCGGTAAGTGAAGAGCGAATAGCCGTCCGACACCGTCTCCTGCTGCGTGTGATGCAGCGGAAGCGCGCGGAAATACTTTGCACGGCGCGCGTCGACGCGCAGTATCACCTCCTTGACCTCACCCTGGTTGAACACTATCCCGTAGCTGTCGCGGAAATAGGCAGGCGCGTCGAAATAGTCGGGTATGGTGTAGCTGTCGTCGGTGACACGCATCGACACTATGCGGTCGAGCGCGTAGGTCTTGATCTTATCCTCGGCGGTATTCAGCCCGGTGACATACCACCGCTGGCGGAATATCTTGAGGAAATAGGGGTGCAGCACGATATCGCGGTGGGGTGTGCGGCGCGTGTAGGGCTGGTAGTCCATCACCACCGTACGGTGCTCCTTGAGGGCGCGTACCATCGGCGGCAGATACTCGCGCGCCGACGGCACCTCCTCGAGAAATATCTTGTCGGCCACGTCGCGCGAGTCGCTCAGCAGGTTGGTCATCGCCGCCGAGTTGAGCAGCCAGTCGGTGATGCCCTCGGCGGCGGGGCTGTCGTCACCGATAGAGTAGGTGTTGTCGGCGGGATTGAACGTGATGGTGATGTTGAAAAGCTCCTCGATGGCGGCGCGGTAGTTGTAGAACGTTCGGCGCGGCAACGGCGAGCCGTCGGAATATATCGACCGCTTCCATGCCTCGTCGAGCTGCCGGCGCGTTATCGTGCCGTAGCGGCGTATCGTGTCGACGAGCCATATATAGCGTGACAGCAGGTTGCGAGCCATCAGAGTCTGACAAAAGCAGGTACGAGTGCCTTGACCTTCACGGCGCCCTTCTCCGACGGGAATTTAAGTGTCACCGGCTTGTCGGAGAATATGACGGCCACTTTGTTGTCAGACTCGGGGTCGCGCTTGGTCACTACGAGTATGTCGGCGCCGTTATGGCCGCGCATCGTGGTGAACGATGCCTCGCCGCGCCACATCGCCGGATTGTCAGCGCGGAATTTCATCGCCTCGGCCACGTAGTCGCGGAGGTCGGCTTCCTGCGCGTTGCGGGGCGACAGATGGCCGGTGGTACGCGCTATGTTGTCGGGCTGGCCGCCGGTAGTCTCGAGCGAACGGTCGGCGAACTCATCGCCATAATATAATGTAATCGGGCCGGAGTAGGCGGCGAGAATGCCGTGGCGCAGCTTGAGCTTGTCGTAGTACTGCGGGTCGGCGGGGTCGAAATGGTCGGCCAGGCGGTAGCCGTCGTGGTTGGAGAGGAAGAGGTTGGGCATGACGCTGTCGTTGAGATAGCCGCGCGATGTGGGTGGCGCGAGGGTGGTGATGATGTCGGCCCAGCCGTTTTCAAGTCCGGCCGAGGTGACATCCTGCATCGGGCCGGAGATGCGGGCCTTCCCCTCGAAGTCGAAGGCACTCCGCAGTCCGCCGTCGCGGTATACGCCGCTGTTGATGACATCGGCGTCGCCCCAGTCCTCGCCTACCATGTAGCCCAGCGTGCCCCACTTCTCGCCGCGTGCCTTGCGTGCGGCGGTCAGCTCCTCGACGGCGCCGCGTATGTCGAGCCAGTAGTTGTGGCCACCCTGCATCGCCTGGTAGGCCTGGTCGAGACGCCAGCCGTCGACGCCGTAACGGTCAATATAATATGTGGCCACCTCCTTGATGTAGTCGAGCGAACCGGGATATGCGATATTGCCCGTGCCCCCCTGCTCGCCGCGGTCGGAATAGACCTGCGCCGTTTCGAGCGTATGGCCCGAGGGTGAAGGGGTAGTGACGCCGCCGTGGTGGCCGTACACGCCGTCGAGTATCACGTACATGCCCAGGTTGTGAGCCTTGTCGACAAGTTCCTTGAAGTCGGCTTCGGTGCCGAAATGGGGGTCGATTTTGAAGTAATCGTTGGTGAAATAGCCGGTGGCCTGGAGTTTCTCGCCGCCGGAAGCCGTGGAGCTGTCGAATATCGGCGTCATCCAGATGGCATTCACCCCGAGCGATCTGATAGAGTCGAGCGAATTGATGATGCCGCGCAGATTGCCGTTCTTGCGGGCGTCGTCGGGTCCCCACATGGCGTTGTAGCCCGGTGCGCCGTCGGGATCGTGCTGGTACGACGCCACCATTACCTGATAGATTGTTAATGCACGCGGGTCGGGATTCTGCGCGATGGCCTTCCCGAAAATAAATGCGAAAAGTGTAAGAATGATACTCTTGGTTTTCATATCGTTGATTTATAAATTAATCTTCACAAATATAATAATTATTCTCAAATAATGCACCCATCCCGCCCAATTTAGCTAAATTAGCACGAAAGCTACGCTGCTATAATAGCTACAATAGCGCCCTCCGGTGTAGGGCTGCTCCCCGGAGCAGCCGCCGCCCACACCCCGCCGCGCCACCCACCATGCCACCAATTTTATTTTTCTCATATCATTTTGCAAAAATAATTTGTACAATCCAAGCATTATGTTTATCTTTGCGACAATTCAATTTACATTTTGCAATCAAATCTTAAAAACATCAAATATGGCTGTCATCATCCCTAAGAAGTACAAGCTCAAATTGCTTCCCGAGACAACGGAAATCGCTATCAAGGACATCAAGATGTTCTTCCAGGACAAACTGTCGGAAGCGCTCAACCTGCGCCGTGTCACCGCACCCCTTTTCGTCCTTTCGGGCACCGGACTCAACGACGACCTCAACGGCGTAGAAAAACCGGTGGGCTTCGACGTCAAGGCTATCGGAGGCCGCCATGCCGAAGTGGTTCACTCTCTTGCCAAATGGAAACGTGCCAAGCTCGCCGACTATGACATCGCCCCGGGCTTCGGCCTCTACACCGACATGAACGCAATCCGCGCCGACGAGGACCTCGACAACCTCCATTCGCTCTACGTCGACCAGTGGGACTGGGAACGCACCATCGAGGCCTCCGACCGCAACCTCGGTTTCCTCAAAGACATCGTCAGGAAAATCTATCAGGCCCTGCTCGACACCGAGGAGATGATCTACAAGCGCTTTCCCCACATCACCCCCACGCTTCCCAAGGAGATAACATTCGTCCACGCCGCCGACCTGCAGAAGCAGTATCCCGACCTTACCCCCAAGCAGCGTGAATACGAAGCAACCAAGAAATACGGCGCAGTATTTATAATAGGTATCGGCGACACCCTCGCCGACGGCGAACCACACGACGGCCGCGCCCCCGACTACGATGACTGGTCGACCGACAACGGCGAAGGCTCCACCGGACTCAACGGCGACATCGTGGTATGGAACACCGTGCTCGACTGCCCGTTTGAAATCTCGTCGATGGGCATCCGCGTCGACGCCAAGGCTCTCCGCTGCCAGCTCGAAAAAGCCGGCTGCCCCGAACGCGCCGAGCTCAAATTCCACAAAGCGCTCCTCGACGGCAAACTCCCCCTCTCCATCGGCGGAGGCATAGGCCAGAGCCGTCTGTGCATGTTCATCCTCCAGAAAGCCCACATAGGCGAAGTCCAGGCATCGATATGGCCCGACGACCAGGTGGAAGAGCTCGCCGCCGCCGGCATCCGCCTCATCTAAGCCGCCAACAAAACAAAACGGGTCAGACCTGTCCGACTTGTCCGACCGGTCTGACCCGTCCACCCATTCAAAATCCAAAATCCAGAATCACCCTCTCCACCCGGCTCCCCGCAGCCATCTCTCCGGAGATTTCCACCTCGACCACCGCGTCGCGCATCGCGCACACCCCTATCAGAAGCGGACTATTGACAGCCCCGCGGAACTCTATCGCACTTTCCGACCGCGCATCCTCCGCAATCGTGCGCGACACCACGCGCATCGCCCCGTTGATATTGCGCGAACGCAACTCGGCTCCTGCCCGATACACCTTCATGCCCGCCCGATACCATTCGAGTGCCGGCATGTCGTATCTCAGCCGGTAGGCGAACTCCACCATCTCCGACGCACCCGAAGCGGTATCCCTTATGCCGAGGTCACTGTCGATAAGCAATCCCCTGCCGCTGTCGTGAAATCCCGTAGCACTCAGTCCGCCGGCCTCACGCCACCCGCCGCCAAGACTGTCCTTTATGCGTATGCGCCCGGAGGCGTCGGCAAGCCAAAGCTCCCTGTCGCGCCTGTTCCAGCCGGCCGCGATGTCGGCAATCCCCGTCTCAAGCGTGGTGATATTGCCGCGGCTCAGCCCTATCAGGTCGCCCGATGCGATACACACCGCAGGATATTTGTCATCGTCGGTTTCGGCCACAGCATCCCGGCCTGTCACGCACCGGCGGTCGAGGCGGTCGCACCGCAGCGAGGATATTCCGGCGCCGATACTGAGCAGGAATATACCGTCATCGGTCATCGCATATACACGGCGGTGGCCGAACTCCCACGCGCTCCCGCGGCGGTCGACCGCCAGCACATCCACGACATTGCCGCGCCCCGCCTCCGCAGCCGCCACACCGTCGGCGGGATTACCGCGCCCCGCCACGACAAGCGTCGACGGCATCGCCTCGTTCTCCGCGCCGTCCGTCACGTAGGCGAACGCTTCGTCGGTCGCCGCAAGCTCTATGTCGCGGCAGTCGGGACTGAAATAATATGATGCGGTACGGCTCTCGTCGGGCGACAGCGGGAACTCCCCCTTGTACACCGCTCCGTCACGCTCGAGCAGTATCGTCATCTTCACGGCATCGGGACGCGGGCTGCACAGCGCCGGCGAGAACCGCAGCGGCGCGCCTTTCGTACCCCACGACGTAGCCACACGCCTCACTCCCGAGGCCATCTCCGTCACCACAACGCACCGCCACTGATGCGTCTCCCCCTCAGGCGTGACAGCCGACGCCAACTCCTCCGCACGATAACCCCTGAACCCTTTCGCCGTAATGCCTCCCCACACGGCATTGTCGCCCGCCACGCAACCGCTACCCGCCGTAAAACGGTTCGGCACCCTGCACCGCGCCACCCGCGCATCCGCCGCCCCGACTTTCCGCGCGAGCACCTCCGCCACGGCAGCATTCTCCCTCTCCACGCCCTGCACGCTCCGGCGCGCCACCGTCACCTCGATGTCAAGCGTCGCCCCGCTGTCAAAGGGATTGTGCACCACCGCCGCCTCGCGAAACGCCGCACCCCCCTTCATGGCCAGTCCGCGCAACCGCTGCGCCACATGCCACCGCGCAGGCACCATCGTCACCGACGCGCCGGGCACAAAGCAGCGCAGCGCCACCCCGTTGGTGCCCGACCGTTCAAGAGCATTCGCCGCCGTCACAGTGCTGTCATACGGATGCACCGGCAACGATGTCTCCACCACTAAGCGCTTCACCCTCCCGGGCTCTATGTCACTCTCCGACACCTGCCGCAGACGCAGTTTATACACATCGGCACTCACCCTCAGGCGTCCGCGCTGACGGCGGTCGTCGCTGAGCAGGCACCGCAGCTCGTCGACACCCTGCACCCCCGACGGCGCTCCTACAGCCACCGCCGGCGAACGGTACAGCACCTCACCCCCGCTCCCCTCCAGGCGATAGCGTGCAAGTACCGGCTGCAGCTCCATTCCGCCGCGCGTGGTCTTGTCGGCCAGCTCGGCGTAGCACCGCAACAGGTCTTTGCTCAGCCGGTCGGCATCGGCGTCGCACAGCGTCGCGGAGTGCGTGTCATAAGTTCCCGTCAGCTCACGCTCCTCCGCGTCGGCACTCAGGCGCATCACGTCGGCCGCCTCGAAACGCAGCGCCGGATACATCACCTCGCGCCGCACGCCCCATCGCCCGTCGGCATCAGGCTCAAGCACATAGCTGTCGGTATCGGTCATCACAATCACCCTCACGGCACTTACAGCTACAGCACACCTGACCGTACCGGTCACTCCCCCGATGTCATAACCCGATCTGTCGCCGTCAAGAAATACCATCCTGAGCCTGTTGCCCTCACGCACTATGCCCATGCGCCCCTCCTTGCTGTCGAGCCACGTAAGCAGCGGCAGCGTTGTGAGCTTCGTGTTCCTCACCGGGCGCCCCGCAGCCACAAGATATTTCCCGCGGCGGTTACGGCGCAGATTGCTGCATCTGAGCACTGTAACCCTCATATCACTCACCTCCCCCTCAATCGGCAGCGGCCATACTGTCATCCCTTTGCTGTTATCTTTCATCTCCTTGCTGTTATATTTCATAATCTCCGGTAATTTCATTTTCCGCAAAATTACCCGACGCCACGCCTAAAAATGCGTCAAAATCATACACTTCACTAAATTTTTTTATACCTTTGCGGATAAATAGCAGGGACGCGATTCATCGCGTCCGCGCCCGGCCGCCACCGGCAAAGTCCGACCGGTCAGACCCGTCCGACATGTCCGACCGGTCCTCACCAAAAAACAAAAAAAGACATCACGATATGAAAGAATTCAAACGCACCCTCATCACCACCGCTCTCCCCTACGCCAACGGTCCCGTCCACATCGGCCACCTCGCCGGTGTCTACGTTCCCGCCGACATCTACGCCCGCTACCTGCGCCTCAAAGGTCAGGACGTCATCATGATAGGCGGCAGCGACGAGCACGGTGTGCCTATCACCATCAAGGCCAAGGCCGAAGGTGTCACCCCTCAGGATATCGTCGACCGTTACCATAAAATCATCAAGGACTCGTTCGCCGAACTCGGCATATCCTTCGACATATACTCACGCACCACTTCCGACATCCATGCCCGTACAGCCTCGGAATTCTTCCGCCGCCTCTACGACAACGGCCAGTTTGTCGAGAAGACATCGATGCAGCTATTCGACGAGAAAGCCAACCAGTTCCTCGCCGACCGCTACGTCACCGGCGAGTGCCCCCACTGCCACGCCGAAGGCGCCTATGGCGACCAGTGCGAGAAATGCGGCACATCGCTCAACGCCACCGACCTCATCAACCCCAAAAGCGCCATCACCGGCAATACTCCCGTGCTCCGCGAGACCAAGCACTGGTACCTTCCCCTCGACCGCTGGCAGTCAGCCCTCGAAAAATGGATTCTCGACGGCCACAAGGAGTGGAAGACCAACGTCTACGGCCAGTGCAAGTCATGGCTCGACCTCGGCCTGCAGCCACGCGCCGTCAGCCGCGACCTCGACTGGGGCGTACCCGTGCCCGTAGAAGGTGCCGACGGCAAAGTGCTCTACGTGTGGTTCGACGCCCCCATCGGCTACATCTCCAACACCATCGAACTCCTCCCCGACTCATGGGAAAAATGGTGGAAGGATTCCGACACCCGCATCATCAACTTCATCGGCAAGGACAACATCGTGTTCCACTGCATCGTGTTCCCCGCAATGATGATGGCCTACGGCGACAACTTCCAGCTTCCCGACAACGTTCCCGCCAACGAATTCCTCAACCTCGAGGGCGACAAGATATCCACCTCGCGCAACTGGGCCATCTGGCTCCACGAATACCTCCGCGACTTCCCCGGCAAGCAGGATGTACTCCGCTACGTCCTCACGGCCAACGCTCCCGAAACCAAGGACAACGACTTCACCTGGCGCGACTTCCAGGCCCGCAACAACTCCGAGCTCGTAGCCATCCTCGGCAACTTCGTCAACCGCGCCATGGTGCTCACTTTCAAATACTTCAACGGCATCGTCCCGCAGGCCGGCGAGCTTGCCGACGTCGACAGCGCGGCCATAGCCGAAATCCGTCAGTCGGTAGAAGCTCTTACCGCCGCCCTCGACACATTCCACTTCCGCGAGGCGCTCAAGGAGGCCATGAACATCGCCCGTATCGGCAACCGCTACCTCCAGGAGACCGAACCCTGGAAAGTGGCCAAGACCGACCCCGAACGCGTCAAGACCATCCTCAATGTCGCCCTGCAGATCTGCGCCAACATAGCCATCGCATTCGAGCCGTTCCTCCCCTTCATGAGCGAAAAGCTCCGCCGCATGCTCTCCCTCGGCAACATTTCATGGGACTCGCTCGGCGCTGCCGACATCGTAGCCGCAGGCACTCAGCTCCGGCAGCCCGAACTCCTCTTCGAGAAAATCGAGGACGACGTCATTCAGGCACAGCTCGACCGCCTCGCAGCCATCAAGGAGCAGAACAAGCTCAAGGCATGGCAGCCCGAACCGCAGGCCGCGCCCGTCGACTTCGACACATTCCTCAAACTCGACATCCGCGTAGGCAAAGTGCTCGAATGTCAGGCAGTACCCAAAGCCGACAAGCTCCTCCGTTTCCTCATCGACGACGGCATGGGTACACGCACCATCGTCTCCGGCATAGCCAAATACTACAAACCCGAGGACCTCGTAGGCAAGCAGGTATGCTTCATAGCCAACTTCCCCCCGCGCAAACTCAAAGGCGTCGAATCACAGGGCATGATACTCTCAGCCGAAAATCCCGACGGCACCCTGACTGTAATCTCCCCCGCCGACACCCTCACCCCCGGCTCCAAAATCTGCTGACGCACGGTATGCCAAAAGACCCGGGTGCACCCGGGTCTCTCAAATTATCTCGTTAAATCAAGATTAATCCCGGTTCATCCCGATTAATCTTGATTAATCTTTAAAAATCCAAAATCCAAAATTCAAAATTGCTCATGAAGCCTCGCATTCTAATCCTCTACACAGGCGGCACTATCGGCATGATTGAAGACGCCGCGACAAAATCGTTGCGCCCGTTCGATTTCAATCATCTAATCGACAACGTACCGAAGATTAAGATGCTCGACTACTCCATTGAGCATATACAGTTCGACCCGCCGATTGACTCGTCCGACATGAAGCCCTCCAACTGGGCCGACATCGCCTCGCAGATCGAGAAGCACTACAACGAGTTCGACGGCTTCGTCGTGCTCCACGGCACCGACACGATGGCCTACACCGCGTCGGCACTCTCATTCATGCTCCGCAACCTCGACAAACCGGTCATCATCACCGGCTCGCAGCTCCCCATCGGCGAGGTGCGCACCGACGGCGAGGAAAACCTCATCACCGCCCTGCAGATTGCGGCCGCCGTCGACCCCGTCGACAACGGCCCCATGATACGCGAGGTAGCCATCCTGTTCGAGAACTACCTCTGGCGAGGCAACCGCGCCACCAAAAAGAGCGCCGACAACTTCAACGCCTTCAAGAGCTACAACTATCCTCCGCTCGCCCAGATCGGACTCGGCATAAATTACAACCACGACGTACTCCGCCGACCCTCCGACAGCCGTCCCCTCGAGGTGCACACCGCGATGGACACCTCCGTGATGTTCATCGACCTCTTCCCCGGCATATCCGACTCATCGCTGCGGCACCAGCTCGCCACCCCCGGCATCAAGGCAATCGTGCTCCGCACCTACGGAGCCGGCAACGCCCCGACAACACAATGGTTCTACGACGCCATTCGCGCAGCCGTCGACCGTGGCAAAATCATCGTCAACGTCACCCAGTGCGTGGCCGGAGGCGTACACATCAAACGCTACTATTCCGGCAACCGTCTCCTCGCCGCCGGAGCAATATCCGGCTACGACATAACCTCCGAAGCAGCCATAACCAAACTGATGCACCTCCTCGCCAAATCCTACGACCCCGAAGTCGTAGCCCGCGAAATGGTCACCCCCATCTGCGGCGAAATGACCCCACAATAGCGCTCTCATAATTAGCAATGAGCAATGAGTAATGAGTAATGAGCAATGAGTAATTAGCAATGAAAATAAAAGCCGTCCACCTCGCGTAGCAATAATTATGAATTGTGTTATCGCTTTAGCGCTTGCGTAGCAAGAATTGTGAATTATGAATTCTTTAAGTGAATTGTCTAAGTGAATTGAACCTAAACGCTCCCCGCGCGTTAAAAATCACAAAGGCACCTCACTTAAAGCCCCCAAAGTCGTTAGTGACCTTATTGACTTTAGCGACCTTATTGACCTTATCGGCTTAAAGCTCCGGCCAACCCAATAAATTTCAACTATAAAAACCCCGACAATCATGAAACAAAGCGGATTTACAATAATCAACCTCATCATTCTCGGCATAGGCATACTCTTCATCGCCGCCTGCCGCCGTCCCGATTTCCTCCATGCCCTGGTATTCTTCACCGGCATCGCTTTCATCATTCCGGGCGTAATCAACATCTTCACTCTCCTTCTCTCCGAAGGTAAAAAAGGGAAATACGACGAAAAAGAGCGCCGCGACCGGCCCACCAAATCCGTATGGGCACGCTTTGCCGGGTGGACAGTCTCAATCGCAGCCGTAGTACTCGGAGCAATGATGTGCTTCACACCCGAAACCTTCCGTACACCCCTCATCTACATCTTCGCGATATTCATATTCGTCGGAGGCATATACCACCTTTACATGATGGCACGCGGACTCCGTCCCGTCGCATTCGACATGTGGACCTACATCTTCCCCGCCGCCCTCATAGCAATCGCCTGCGTGCTCTTCTTCCTCCCCGCGCTCCGTCATTCCGACAGCCAGACCACCGTCGTACTCCTTACAGGTATCTCGATGATAATCTTCGCGGTAACATCATTCTTCGAGAGCGTCGGCATCCGCGCCTACAACAAACGCACCGCCGCGCTCCCCTCCACCCGCACCACCACCGACACCCATTCCGGCACCCCGACCGACCATACCCTCCCCAACCAATAATTCAATCCCCATAAAAAAGCCAAGTGATGACGCGTAAGCGGAATAATCACCCACACCCATGAGCAATGAGTAATTAGTAATTAGCAATGAGCAATTTTTATAATTGCCAATTACTAATTCCTCATTGCTAATTACTAATTACTAATTGACCATAACTCAACGGCCCGGGAAAAATTCCCGGGCCGTTGAGTTATGGTCAAAAAAAAATGGGCAAGCTATCTACATCGCGCCGCTACAACCACCCTACCGTTGCTTCGATCAAGACCTGGCGGAGTTCAGGGGGAGCATGCCGTATAGGACTTACCCGACACAAAATTACAACCTTTTTTCCATTCCACCAACTTTCTCCCAATATTTTTTCATCCTAGCTCCAATTATCGGCAAAAACGATGCCGATAATAAGTAAATGCATATTCCTGACAATCTTCAGTTCTCCACAAGGAAGTCATCGAGCCGACGGCCTGTGAGCGTCGCTGCTACTACAGCCGGATAATAGCGGCGTTCGAGCGAATGGATTTTTGCTTCTACATCCGCGGGAGTGTCGTCGGGCGACACCTCCGTCGTAGCGCGGAACAATACCTTTCCTCCGTCACATTCCTCGTTGACAAGATGTATGGTGATGCCGCTCTCGCGCTCGCCCGCAGCCACGACAGCCTCGTGAACATGGCGTCCGTACATACCTTTACCGCCATATTTAGGCAGAAGCGACGGGTGGATATTGATGATACGCTCCGGATAACGGGCTATCAGGAACGTCGGTATCATCAACAGAAACCCGGCAAGCACAACAGCATCTACGCTATAGCGGTCCATTACCCCGAGCAACTCCTCCCGGTTGCCGATTGCCGCCTTGGGCATAACCACGGCAGGCACCCCGAGAGCCTCGGCACGCTTGAGCACAAAAGCATCAGGCCTGTTGCACACCACAACCGCCACCTCCCACCCGAGATTGCGGGAATTAAAATACCGTATTATATTTTCCGCATTCGAGCCGTTGCCCGATGCAAATATGGCTATACGCTTCATAAGTAATTGCTTAAAGTCATCTGATAGTGCAAAGTTAAACAAATCCGGATAAATTTCTCGCCGACAACTTGACATAATTATATTTTTTATCTAAATTCGTTGCAAAAAACTGAAGGATACCATGAGCGACAATCAAGTTGAAAAGGATACGCCACGTGCCAACAATCTGGTAATCACCGTCGGACGTCAGTTCGGGAGCGGCGGACGCGAACTCGGGCGTAAGATAGCCGACCTGCTCGGCATAAAATATTACGACAAGGAGCTGCTCAGCCATGCCGCCTCCGATGCCGGACTCTCACAGGAATTCGTAGAGGACAACGACGAACGCTTCCCCCGCTTCATCAGCTCGTCAATCTCATTCGCGATGGGCTTCAACAGCATGTCATGGTACCAGAATCCCACCTCCATATCCGGCGACTCCATCTACGAGACACAGTCAGAGGTAATCCGCCAGCTCGCCGCTGCCGGGCCGTGTGTCATCGTCGGGCGTTCGGCCGACTATGTGCTTCGCGACAATCCGTTCACCGTCAACATCTTCGTCCATGCCCCCGCCGAATGCTGCATCGACCGCATCATGGCACGCAGCGACATATCATCACGCGCCAAAGCCGACAAGCTCCGCCGGCAAACCAACAAACTGCGCGCCGCCTACTACAACTTCTACACCGACAAGCACTGGGGCGATGCCGCTTCCTACGACCTGTGTTTCGACACATCGCTGCTCCCTACCGGCGCAATAGCCGAAATAGTGGCCCAATACGTACGCCGCCGCTTCCCGCAGCTTGCAATCTAAATAGCGTATCGCAATACAGCAGCGTCGCATACGCATACAAAACCCTCACACGTAGGGACGCTCGGTCTGTGCAATGCGGTTCAAATAGCGGAGGGCTGAAAGCCCGTTGGTGTCACTATCCCCGTCCGACGCGTAGCGGAGGGCGGGGCGAAAGGAATACAATGTGCAAGCCCACGGAGAGGGCGAGTGTGTGATGCTCCACGATACATTTTGCGCCATAAGCATAATTAACATTCGATTACATAACATCGCTATATTACATATATAATTAACCTATATTCACTATACATGTTATCATTTATATACTATTAACACTTATATAGGTATTTTTTACCTTAAAAAATTTTACTTTTAAAAAACTATACGTACTTTTACACGCATTTTTCAAGTTCAGACTGATTTGCGACAAATTATTTATAGAAAAATATTTAACTAATCATTAATAACAAGATGAGTAATGTAAAGAAAGCCGAAGGCAAACTCGGCGTTATGGTTGTCGGCCTCGGTGCCGTTAGTTCAACTTTCATGACAGGCGTACTTATGGCCCGCAAAGGTCTTGCAAAGCCCGTCGGCTCAATGACACAATATGACAAAATGCGTGTCGGTGAAGGTGCCGACAAAAAATATCTCAAATACGGCGACATCGTATCTATCGCAAAACTTGACGACATCGTATTCGGCGCATGGGACGTTTATCCCGAAAATGCCTACGAATCGGCCATCAAGTGTGAGGTTCTTAAAGAAAAAGACATCAACCCCGTAAAGGACGAACTCGAGAAAATCGTCCCCATGAAAGCCGCTTTCGACCACAACTACGCAAAGCGTCTCGACGGCAACAACGTGAAGACCTGCAAGGACCGCTGGGACATGATGGAGCAGATCCGTCAGGATATCCGCGACTTCAAGGCAAAGACCGGCGTTGACCGCGTAGTGGTGCTCTGGGCCGCTTCTACCGAAGTCTACGTACCCGTCAACGAAAAGGTACACTACAAGCTCGCCGACCTCGAGGCTGCAATGAAAGCCAACGACTGCGAGAACATCGCACCCTCTATGTGCTACGCCTACGCAGCCCTCACCGAAGGTGCTCCCTTCATCATGGGTGCCCCCAACACCACTGTCGACATCCCCGCAATGTGGGAACTCGCTGAAAAGACCAAGATGCCTATCGCCGGCAAAGACTTCAAGACCGGTCAGACTCTCGTGAAATCAGGTTTCGCCCCCATCATCGGCACCCGCTGCCTCGGCCTCGCAGGATGGTTCTCGACCAACATCCTCGGCAACCGCGACGGTCTCGTGCTCGACGAACCCGCCAACTTCCGCACAAAAGAGGTATCGAAACTCTCTACACTCGAGTCAATCCTCGTGCCCGAAGAGCAGCCCGACCTCTATGGCCAGAACTGCGGCGGATGCGGCAACGACCACAACGGCTACTACCACAAGGTCCGCATCAACTACTATCCCCCGCGCAACGACAACAAGGAAGGCTGGGACAACATCGACATCTTCGGCTGGATGGGCTACCCCATGCAGATCAAAATCAACTTCCTCTGCCGCGACTCTATCCTCGCAGCTCCCCTCTGCCTCGACCTCGTATTGCTCAGCGACCTCGCAGCACGCGCCGGACGCTACGGCATACAGCGCTTCCTGAGCTTCTTCCTCAAGAGCCCGATGCACGACTACACCAAGCATGAAGTGCCCGTCAACCACCTCTTCCAGCAGTACGTAATGCTCAAAAACGCTATCCGCGAAATGGGCGGCTACAAAGCTGACGAGCCTATTGACTGATTCCCGGCACATATATCATAAAAAAAATCCCGCGATGCGGGATTTTTTTTTATGCCTTTTGTTTTCACTGACAATCCGGCCGGCTACTGAAGGCGCCGTCATAAATCAACGGCCCGACACAAGGGTAAGAACCCGATGCAGAAACTCTTTGTTGGAATACGGCTGCAATATATAGTCACTCGCGCCGGCATTTAAAGCCCGCACCACATTTGACGTCGACAAGACATCGGCAACCACCAGAATGGGTATCTTCATGCCCACCGGCGTCTGCTTTATTATCTCTATCGCATGGTAAGTCGACGCATGCCCCGCCGTCACATCGACGACGATACATTTCACGTCTACATGTTCTATCTCCATGAACTCCTCAAAGGTCTTGCAGATATATACCCCGTAGCCGTCACGCTGGAGGTACTCGCGCAGATTATCACAGATTTCATCGTTTTTAAACGATATGATAATATTGCCTTTGACCGGAATATTGTTTGGAATATCTTCTTTAAATAATTTCTGCATTATTTCGGAGGAAATTGAGTTGTCTTTCCTTCTGTAAAAGTAGGAAAAAATTTGCGGTCGGATAGAATTAGTAATTAAATTGTATCAACAATGTGTCGCTATCTTAACGATGCCATTGTTTTGTAATGAATGGGTAACGAGATAGCAATTTCCGGCCCGCGCTGCGGCATGCTCCCGCCTGTTTCATTGAAATAAACCATGAGTTTCCCCCTTCATTTACTTTTAGTGTCGATTCGGTCAGGACTCAGACATATTTTCAATATCCGCCACACCTCCGCGCCGTATCCCGCCTCTATTCATAATAATTTTACACTCATATATATAATTATACACTGAAACATACGTACATAGGGAGTTAAACCGATTTCTTCTGTCACATATTCACAATAACATTGCAACTCATTTGTATCACAAACCGACTCATTCGCAATTTTTTGAAATTATAAACCGCCGGACGATGCCACCCCGACGCAGCGACACCGACGCGAGCCTCACCCACGCGAGCCTCACCCACGCGGGATGCCGCTGTGGATGCGCTTTCGGAAATATTTTCGGCCCCGCGCGTCACCATCCTCCGCGTCGCAATTTGCTCACTGTCACACCCGCATGACACTCTCCAATCCCCTCTGCGTTCTGTGAAAAAATGTTTTTTATATGAAAAATAGCACAAAAAATTCTACCTTTGCGCAAAAATATTACTCCCAAAACAAAACTTTATTAAAAAAAGCCAATCTTATAAAAAAACCATCACGGCGGCAGCTGCTCCATGCGTTATGCATCAGTTTTGCCGCAACCGGCGTCGTAAGTTGTGTGGACAATGACTATGACCTCACCGAAGACATTGACGTAACAATTCAACTCGGAGGCGACAATCTTACACTCCCCGGCAGCAGCACCGACTTACTGTATCTTTCAAAAATCCTCGATCTCGAGGAAGGCAGCTCGATAAAGGCTGTCGAAACCGACGGCCAGTACGGACTCGCTAAAGGCGACTACGTGCTGATACAGGACGGCAACTCGTCTCCGTCGCGTTTCGAGGTACCGGAAGTAGCCCTCGGCCACATAAACGGAAGTTCATCCGACACCCGCCTGCCCGAATTCTACAACCCCGGCGGAGAGTCGTCCATAACCGAGCCCACCGACATGATACACAACACCATCCGCCTGTCCGACGACAACGTCACACGCGACCTTGTATCACTCGAATCGGCCGATATGGACGTAAAAATGAAACTCAACTTAAGCTATACCTCATCCGACTTCAGAGGCACCGCCTACGTAGAGAAAGGCTATACGATTACTTTCGACAAATGCTGGACAGTGGAAATAGGCGACGAAGCCACAGCACAATATCTTGAAAACGTCAACCCGCACACACTGCGTTTCAAACAGCGCTACGGCATTTCGCCCGACCATAACCTGTCGGCCCGCATACGTCTCGTCAAAGCCGACCTCACCGACCTGCCCGCCGGACAGGGACTCTACGCTCCCGGCAAATTCCTTATTGAGAATCAGGTAGTATCGTCAGGCGACGTCAGCATCGATGTCAACGAACTGCCCGCAGGAAGCCGCGCCAACATCACCATACACTCCGAAATATCGGTATCCGACGCCCGCCTGCTCAAAGTACGCGGCGTGGTCGACCCCGAAATCAACATTTCCGAGACGAAGTTCGACATCAATGAAATACCCGACTTCCTCAGCGACCCCGAAAACCGCCTCGACCTCAGCAATCCGCAGGTAACTCTCAGCATAACCAACAACTCTCCGCTTCCCATCACGCTCAACGGACGCCTTACATCCTACAGCAAAGGCAACGAAATAGCCGAAGTAGGCATTGGCGAATCGTATGGCACCGCGCCTATCATCGCACGCGCCAACAGCACTACCGACATCGTAATATCGCGCAACCCCGTCAAAGGAGCCGCCGACAACATCGTAGTGCCCGACCTGAGCTCCCTCCTCAACACTATCCCCGACCTCATCAAATTCCATGATGCTGTGTCAAAGGCAGTGCCTCAGGTATCGGAATACACCCTCGGAAGCACCTACACCTTCGATTGCGACTACACAGCCGTCATACCCCTCGCATTCGGCGACGCAATGCAGCTGCACTACACCCACATTGAGGACGAATGGGACGAAGACCTCGAGAAATACAACTTCAGCACCGCCGTCGTCACCGCCGATGTGGTAAATACCATACCCCTCGACATGACCCCGTCGGCCGTGGCTCTCGACGCTCAGGGCAACGATTACACAACGATTGACGTTGACGTCGACGGAACGGTATCGGCCGGCTCAATCGCGCAGCACTCTGTCACACAGCTCAAAATAACGCTGAAATCCACCGGCAAAAACATCAACGGCCTTGACGGAGTGAAACTGCTCTTCTACGCCACTGCCAACGACAGCTTCACCGGCACAAACCTCAACAAAGACCAGGCCGTAAAATTTGAAAACATTAAAATAACCCTCAAGGGAGGCGTCCTCGTCGACCTCAACAACTAAGGAATCATGATTTCATTAAAGAAACTTACCATATGCCTTGCAATGTGCGCCGCCCTTCCCGCCGCCGCACAGGAGGCTCCCCGCTCGGCCTACTTCCTCGACGGCTATTCGTTCCGCCACGAGCTCAACCCGGCATTCTCAGGCGAGCGCAACTACATATCAATCCCCGCACTCGGCAATCTCGACCTGGGAGTATTCTCCAATGTCGGCGTCAACACATTCCTTTATAAGACCGAGCCGGGAAGCCCCTACAAGCTCACCACTTTCATGAGCCCGACAGTCGATGCCGCCACATTCCTCGACAAGCTCAAGGACAACAACCGCATCAACGGCAACTTCGACATCACCATCCTCTCGGCCGGCTTCAAGGCGTTCGGCGGCTTCAACACCATCACCGTAGGAGTCAGCTCCGAAGTAGGTGTCAGCCTCCCCAAAGACCTCTTCACATTCATGAAAGTAGGCCAGACGGGGCCCGACACCCGCTATCAGTTCGGCGACCTCAAGGTTGAGGCATCCGCAGTAGCCGAAATCGCACTGGGACACAGCCGCAAGCTCACCGACAAACTCAACGTCGGCGCCAAACTCAAAGTGCTCCTCGGACTCGGAAGCGCATACGCCGACATCAAGAAGATGGACGTGGCATTCGGCTACGACAAGTGGCAGATACAGGCCGAAGGCGAACTGAAAATGGCTGCAGGCAAAGGTCTGTACGTACCCACCAGACAGGAAAGCGGCAAGGAAATCAAAAACCCCGGCGAAGCCGACCTCATCGAATGGGGCGACATCGACTATGACAAGTTCGGCCTTTCAGGATTCGGTCTCGGCATCGACCTCGGAGCCACCTACGACCTGCTCCCCGACCTGCAGCTGTCGGCCGCCATCAACGACCTCGGCTTCATGAGCTGGAGCAACGCCGTGACCGGCCGCACAGGCACAGGCACATGGACATTCGACGGCTTCAACAACATCGCCGTCGACGACTCCCAGCCCGGCTACGACGACAACAAGCTCGACGAGCAGTTCGACCGCCTGTGGGACGACTTGCAGGACGTAGTCAACATACACCGCGAGGACAACGGCTCCGGAAGCTACACCAAAGCCCTCCGCGCCACATTACATCTCGGTGCCGAATACAAGATGCCCTTCTACCGCAACCTTACCGGCGGCTTCCTCTTCTCATCCCACTTCGCAGGATGCTCATCATGGACCGAAGGCCGCTTCTTCGCCAATGTGAAACCGGTGAAATGGTTTGACGCCACAATCAACTACGGCGCGTCGACCTACGGCTCATCATTCGGCTGGATGCTCAACTTCCACCCCAAAGGATTCAACTTCTTCATCGGAAGCGACCACCAGTTCTTCAGCATCACCCCGCAGGTGCTCCCCGTAGGAAAAGCCACAGCCAACATCAACATAGGCTTCAACGTAACCTTCGGCTCATAAACGCCCCCGAGGTCACGACCGACACTACACCGGGCCGCCTGTAATCGCAAACCCGTATTATCGGACTGCGATTACAGGCGGCTCGCCTACAGTGAACAAGAACACATCACCCAACTATGTATGGACGCACGGTCGGTGCAATGCGGTTCAAATAAGGAATATAGTTCGCCAAAGGAGGGCTGAAAGCCCG
>CAJLWO010000018.1 GCA_905210435.1 uncultured Bacteroidales bacterium | reverse complement strand
CTAAATCGGTATCCTGTCGGATACCAGCCGATATTGACGCCTTAAGTAAACAGCATTGGGGTGCAGCCATACATCAGGACGGGTGATATTTACAATATTTGGTAAGTTTTCAGCACCCAAGTGGTATTCTTTTTTTATCGCAGGAAGTTATCACGGGGGCGAGACGCCCCCGCCCCTATTAACTCATCTTAGGACATCAATAGCGCTTGGAGAAGGTGGCGTGGAGGAAGTAGTGGCAGCGGTCGATGAAGTTGTCGAATGCCGTGGAGCGGAATACGAAGAAGCGTTGCAGCATGAAATTCCACAGTACGGACACTATGATGGATGTTACTATTCGGGCGATGGTGAAACGTATGTTGTCGACCATGTTGAGGGTGTCGAGGAGCGAGCTTTGGTCAAGAAGATTTGTGAAGTATTGCGTGCCGAATGTATTGAGCAGCAGGCTTCCGAGCCATACAAGGAAAAATTTGATGCCTATCGCGAGATACGAGCTCTCGCGCATGCGGAATGTGAACTTATAGTTAATCAGGCAGTTCACTATACCTCCCGCAGTGGCGCCGATCATGGCCGAGATACCCGCGGAGAGCGAGATTAGTGCATAGAATATAAAGCTGACAATGAAATCGGTATAGGCCGAGATTTGCGATGTAATGACCGAACGCAGGAACATGAATATGCCCCCGCCCTGCAGTAATTTAGATTTAAGCTTTTTCTTCTTCATTGCACTATCTTATATAATATTCTCAGGCTTAAAACGATACCTTTGCGCATGCTTGATAACTGACAATCGGCACGCGGCGGTCGTATTCCGTCTATTCTCCGGCAGACACAGCAGTCAGGGAAAGCAGGTCGGCGAGCGACGAAATCTGCGACGGATGGGTCATGGCGTCTTCATCGGCAGTCCACCCTTTGCCTTTGAGCCATGCCGTTCGACAGCCTATCGACTCGGCCGGAAGTATATCCTTGCGCATGCTGTCGCCGACCACGAGCACCTCCTCAGGCTTCAGTCCGAGGGCGATGACACCGAGCATGAATATGCGCGCGTCGGGCTTGCGCACCCCCACAACGGCACTTTCTATAATGCCGCGGAAGTACTGTCGTATGCCCATGTCGCGTATCACACTCTCGACATTGCCGTAGAAGTTGGATACAAGTACCAACGGATAGCGTTCCGACAGCTTTTCAAGCACGGGGCGAGCCTCATCGACCGACGCGCGGGCCCGCTCGTAGCAATAGCGCGCTATCGGCGACGCCTTTTCATCGGCTACCGCGCGGGTGATTATGCCGCGGGCCGCGAGGTCGTCAAGCTCGAGGCGCATCTTTATCTCCATCACATCGAGAAACGTATGCTCCGGAAAGATATGGCGCGTGCGGGCCAGCTCACGTTCGGCATACACGTAGCTCGTGCGGAATTCATCTTTGTCGACATCGAGACCGCAGGCACGGTAGCCGTCGTAGATAACCTCGCTCCAGTGGTCGCCGTGGCTGTCGATTGTGCCGCCGTAGTCAAATATTATGCCTTTTATATCATTTGTCATAATCTCCGGCTTTAAGACGTTGTGTCATCTCTTTGCAAATTCTCTCATGACGCACCACCATATATATCATAAGCGAGTTGAGCACCGTGAACTCGAATACGAAGTATATCCACGGCATCCTTACGAAAAGCGATATGAACAGCACTATCACGCGCCAGTTGAACGACAGGATATTGGTATACTTCATCAGCGGAAGACTCATGGCGCGGAAATCGTCCCTGAACCGCTGCGGTATGGCGCCTCCGTGGAAACGCTCGCGCAACTCCTTGCGGAGAGCCTCCATAGCCGGTGTCATCTTCTCCTGCGACACGGTGTAGTTGATGTAGAACGCCATAGTCACCTTGTTCCAGAAATTGCCTTTCCAGGGAGTGGCTTTCTGGCGGGCACGCAGGTCGTCGACATTTTCAAGCTCGCTACCGTCCTTGCCTTTGAGGAAGAAGAGGTGGAACTGGCGGTAGTGGTCGGCCATCGAAGCCTGCTTGGCATGGCATATACCGGTAGTGACGGCAAGTGTCCATATCACCCAGTGGTGCTCGATGAAGAATGGCGACGTGACTATCTCGCGGAAACATAGCGAGAAATATATCGTGATGAACCAGAGGTCGCCGGCAAGTCCGTCGAGTATTCGGCCAAGGCGTGAGTATTGTCCGGTCATACGGGCGAGCTGTCCGTCGGCACTGTCGAACGAGTTGGCCCACACGAGCAGCACCATACCCAGTATATTGATCCATATATTGTTGTAATAGAACGCGATGCCGGCTCCTACGCCGAGGAATATCGAAGCTATTGTTATGGCATTGGGTGTGACACCCAGTCGTGCGGCCAGCTTGGCCCACATATAGCCGATGGGACGGTAGAACCAGAGATCGATATGTTCTTCAGTGTCCATCGACTTTAGTGTGTCGCGGTACGACACCTGTCCGGCAGCGTTTTTTCGCGATTGCGTTGATTGTTGACTCATTTGCTGATTTCGTTTTCTCTTTATACTGATGCGCGGCTTTCCGTAGTCGGCCGGCTTATACGGTTGTCGGAGGGAGAGGCCGGTACTCAGCGCTGTTTGATGGCCGAGAGAATATACTTGGCGATATGTGGAGCTGCGGCGTCGCGGCACGGCGCGAAGCTGGGCCAGTCGTTGAAGTCGATGATACGTATATCACCTTCGGGCGAGATGATGCAGTCGCCGCCATATATCTTCACATCAAGCACATCGGATGCGTTCTGGCAGATTTCGCGCATCTTGTCCTTGTCGAACTCAAGCCCCTGGCTCTTGCCGTTGATGGCTTCATGTCCATACTTGCTGTGTCCTTCGTCAAACGGATAGAACCAGTAGAAGAAACGCGAACCTGACACTCCGTAGAACTTTATGAGGTCGCCAACAAGGTGTTTGTTGATTACGGCACGTTTGATGCCTCGCAGGAAATATTCCTGAAGCACCTCCTGTGCCTCCTCGGGATGCCGCACGTAGGATACGTCCTCCTTGTGCATGGCATGGAAATCGCCGCGTTTGATCCAGCAGCGCGTGAAGCCCTCCTTGATAAGTTTGCCCTTCACGACCTCGTCGGTGTCGACCATGAGGCTGTCGGGGTAAGGGATATTGTGCCCCATGAGTATGCGCGTCATGCGTTCGCGGGTGCAGTTTTCGATACCGTGGCCGGAGTTGATGACGAGACGTCCTTCGTCCTCGAGTTTCTGGAGCAGGTCGATTGAACGGCGCTCGCGGCACATGTTGACGATTATATCTTCCTTGACGTTGCCGTTGATGAATTGCTCCTCGGAGTAGATGTTGACCTCGCAGCCTCGTTTGCGCAGCTGCTCGGTGACGGCATTGAGAATCGCGGCATCGTTGCCTATATGGTTGGGAGAATAGGCTCCCGCACGCATGATTGCCGCTATTTTTATATCAGCCATGATTGGTGGTTATTAAGTAACTGTTATTTATCCGTTGATAAGCGCTATGGCTTTTTCGATGTCCGACTGATGGTCGACATCGATTATCTTGCCCATGTCGCAGGCATGCAGGTTGAGACCGTCGGCCACGAGCGCACGCTGGAAATTGCGCATGCGGCTCACTCCGCCGTCGATACATTTCTGCAATACATCGACCGCAGTATGGTCGAGACCGTATATGCCGCCCGATATGTATTTCGCATCGGCCGACGGCGCGTCGTTGAACGCCGTGATGCGCATCTGCGAGTCGACATCGACATAAAGGGGCTTCTCGTCGTCGATATATGATGTCACGGCCATCAGTCCGTCGATATCCTCCCCTTCCTTTTCAAAAGCCTCGACATAGCGGCGGAAATCGTTCTCGCGGAATATGGTGTCGACGGTCGTGAGGATGAAACGTCCCTCGGGAAGCACGCTGCTCACTTCATAGAAACTGTGCATGGAGCTTGGGGTCGACTTGACCACGAGCCGCAGTTCGACAGGCAGACTGACAGCGAGATTTTCGAGATATTCCCTCACTTCCGTCATCTGCTCGTTGACAATCACCGAGATGCATTCGGCGCCACAGTTGACGAATATATCGATAAGTCGTCCTATCATCGGACGTCCGTTGAGCGAGACCAACGGCTTTGGAGTGGCGACACCCTCCTGCTGGAGCCGCGAACCCTCACCGGCGGCTATTATTGCAAAATTCATATCTATATTGACGTATGAAATTATTATTCCAATTGCTTCATTTTTCCCGATACCTACTCACTGCACTGACGTGTCGCAACCACTTTAGCAGTAGGGACACACGGTCTGTGCGTCCGTGAAATGCGCGTTGACCATCAGCTGACTACCGGACTCACAGACCGTGCGTCCCTACAATGCTGACCGAAATTACGCAGTTGTGCAACACCTTCCGGCATTTTCAAGTATTTTCCAAATTTTGTTATATTCCATGCATGCTGTCGTGCAGCACAATCACATGGCAACGATTAACCTACAAAAGTAATAAAAATATTTCAACCGTCAAAACCGTTTTCCATAACCCGTTCACGTGCAGAAATATCACAATACAATTTTACTCCGATTTCTTTGCGGTTATTATGGTGTGGCTGCCGGCGTTGACTGTTATTTTGATTTGACGTGCGGTAATATACCAATTTTTCCCCTTGCGCTCAATCAATGCCGTACTGTCGCACACTATTCCGCGGCACAGGGCTACGACGTCGGCTGAACCGGGAAGCTGTAGATTACGTCTTATCCGGTCGAATCCCAATGGAGTAGTGTGGAGGGCGCTTATATCAATATCGTTTTTCATTGGAATCTCATAAATGATTTTCATTTATTCAGTTTCTCACATCGCTGTCGGGCGGCGGATGCGCCGGGCGGAATTGGTTCCATGTGGATATTGACTATTGAATTTGCTCCGAAACGTTGCTTTATGGCGTTCTCAGCGCGGGTGGCAAGCGCATGGGCTTCGGAGAGGCTCATGTTGCCGTCCATCTTGGCATGGAAGTCGATGGCTACGATGTTGCCGACACGGCGTGTGCGCAGATTGTGGACATATTCAATACCGGGGACAGAAACAGCAAGCTCTACAATCTCTTTCTGTTTATCCTCAGGCAGCGATGCCTCAAGCAGTTCACTGACCGACGGACGAACAATATCATAGCCGCTTTTTATAATGAAGAGACTGACTATGACTGCAGCTAGAGGGTCGAGTATGCGCCAGTCCTCCCCCAGAAACATAGCACCTGCTATGCCGACAAGTGTGCCTACCGACGATATCGCATCGCTGCGGTGATGCCACGCATTGGCCGTGACGGCAGCCGAACAGGTCTCCTTACCGGCTTTCACCGTATAGCGATAAAGCCATTCCTTTGACACTATCGACGCAACAGCGACTATGAGCGCCACGACTCCGGGACGAGGCGGCCGAACTCCCTCCATACTGTCAATAACTTCCTTTATGCCGTTTACCATCAATCCGATGCCTGCGGCAGCCAGAATAAGGCCTATGACAAGTGTAGCCAGCGTCTCATATTTGCCATGGCCGTAATCGTGACCTATGTCACGCGGTTTACCGGCAATCTTCACAAAAATAAGGACTATGGCGTCGGTGATGAAATCGCTGAGTGAGTGCACGGCATCAGCCACCATGGCCGAACTGCGTCCCGCGATACCTGCAACAAATTTAAGCACGATGAGCATCGCGTTGACAGCCGAACCGGTCAGTGTCACCTTATATATACGTTTTTCTCTCGGGGTCATGTGTGATATATCTTATTACAATCCGACACGGCAAAGGTCAAAGCTTTATGCCGTATTTAAGGATATTCGGTTCAAACATATTTGCCGGTATAAACTTTGTCAGGGTATCGACTATCGTATTGAGCATTTTGCCCCTGATATAATCGGCCTTTATATACATTGATATGCGGCGCATTGACAGCCGGTCGCCGTCGATATGGCGCACATTGAGGCGTTGACGTTCGGAAAGGAGCGGCAGATGCATCTCGGGGATTATGGTATAACCTCCGTTTTCGTCAACAATCCTGATAAGCGTCTCAATATTGCCGGCCTCATAGATATGATGCCCCTTGGCACGCTCCTTGCAGAAACTGAAAGCGCTCTGACGCAGACACTGGCTCTCCTTCATTATCCACATGTTCTCATGCTCGAGATTGTCGGGACTGAATGCCGGCAGCCGGCGGCTGCAGTTTTCGGAGAGATATACCATGAAGCGCTCCGTATAGAGCGGTATCTCATATATACCCTCTGCCGCATGGCCGGCAGTAGCGATGCCGCAATCGGCCGTTCCCTTCCTGAGAACATCAATCATCGACGATGCCTTCATCTCCTCTATGTTCAGTTCCACTTCGGGATAGTCTACAAGATATATGCGTATGAACGAAGGTATGAGATATGGCGCGATACCTGGACTGATGCATACGGAGAGCCGTCCGCTTACACAGCCTTTCGCCTCGCTCACGATTTCGGATATGCGCTCGGCCTCTGCCACCGCCCTGATGGCCTGGCGTATAATCTTTTCACCGATGACAGTCGGGGTAACACGCTTGTTTGTACGGTCAAATATGCGCACGTCAAGCTCCTCCTCAAGTTTTACAAGCATACCGCTCAGAGTGGGCTGAGTGACTTCGCATGCTTCGGCTGCTTTTGAAAAACTTCGGTGACGGTCAACTGCTATTACGTATTTTAGTTGCTGCAATGTCATAACAATAGAATGTCTCTATGCAAAGATAGACAAATTCATTTGTAAGCCTATAATAGAACCGCTAAATTTGTGCTGAGAAATAAAATTTATTAAAAACTACGCAATAAACGACTTTTTTTATGGCAAAAAAGAGATTTCACCGTCATTTTGAAGTAAAGGGCTACCCACTCTACCTGATACTTATAGCCTACCTCATCGCGGGATACTTTTTCCCCGTAATAGGATTTCTCGCATTGATATGTATGATTGCTCCGGTGGCATTCGCCGTGCGCCGCGGCCGCTGGTGGTGCGGGAATGCCTGTCCGCGCGGTAATTTCTACGACCGGCTGCTGTCGCGGTATTCTCCCCACAAGCCTATTCCGGCATTTGTGCGTAAGCGCGGATTCCGCATCTTCATGGTACTGTTTATCTTCACCATGTTCGGCATTCAGATGTATCGCGCATGGGGCGACTGGGATGCAATGGGACGCGTGTTCTGGACCATCATACTTGTCACCACCGTCGTAGGCGTAACGCTTTCATTCATATTCGCGCCGCGCACATGGTGCTCGTTCTGCCCTATGGGTACGCTGTCGTCGTGGGTGACACCCCGCGAAGGAAAACTGCCGGAGAAGTACAAACGGATATTTGTCAGCTCGACATGCCAGATGAAGTGCAAGAGCTGTGCGCGCGTATGCCCCATGCAGCTTACGCCCTACGACAGCCGCGGACAGGAGTCGGGCTATCTCCACCCCGACTGTATAAAATGCGGCAAATGCGCCCTCGCATGCCCCATAAAAATCATGGTTCTCGACAAGACGGCTTCAGTCGCCGGCAGCAGATGATTTTCTGAAATAGCTTTTTATCCTCGCCACACCGGCTTTGCCCAATATGAGCAAAGCCGTGTACTGCGCGGTCTTGGCAAGACCGAACAGTATTACCCATAATGTCCCTTTAACGGTGGCCGATACCGGCAGAAGCATCTGTGCAAACGACAGGATATAAAATAACACACAAAATCCGGCGACAACCAGACCGCTCCGAAACGACAGCGAAGCTACCCAACGTTTAAACCGCTCCATTCTTACTCCCATATCGACAATATTATCCCCATCTCGTCATCGGCCGAACCGCATGCAATCAAAAGAGATGACGAGAGAATGGCAAGGGCGGTGGTTATCGTTTTCATACCGGTCAGTAGCGGGGGAAATGACGCGGTGACGTTGCCGCGCCACTCCCCTATAATTACTTAACGGAAGTGAGGCCGTTTAATTGTGTGCCGTCGGCGCGGTATTCTCCGATTGGGGCGAAATTGCCGACAGTGAGGTCATGAGGTCGTAGAGATAGTCGCAATGTTGCTGTAATTCGGGCTGAAGTATGGAAGCCTCCTCGGGGTCGGTCATCTTCAGGTCGGCATAACGGTCTTCACCGTTGATGAAGTCGATGAGATTGCCGTCGGGTTTTGTATAGTCCACCGTCAACGGGTTCTTGCCTTCTCGGGCAAGCGCCGGATTGAAGCGGTACAACGGCCAGTAGCCGCATTGCACGGCGAGCCGCTCCTCGACTATGGTATGGCTCATTCCGGCACGTATGCCATGCGCTATGCATGGACAGTAGGCTATCACAATCGACGGACCGTCCCATGCCTCGGCCTCCACCATCGCGTCGATAACCTGCTGATAGTCGTATCCGAGACTTACCGAAGCCACATACACGTTGCCGTAGGCCATCATCATGCGGCCGAGATCTTTTTTATAGTTGCGTTTGCCGTCGGCGGCATATTTCGCCATAGCGCCCAGCGGGGTAGCCTTCGACATTTGTCCGCCGGTGTTGGAATAGCATTCGGTGTCCATGACGAGGATATTTACATTCATGTTCTGAGCCAGCACATGGTCAAGCCCGGCAAAACCGATGTCGTAGGCCCATCCGTCGCCCCCTATGGCCCACACGGTTTTCTTTCCGAGAAGGTCCTTATGGGGCATGATTTGGTCGAAGACCGGTGATGACGGAGATTTCGACATCGCATCGAGCAACTCCTGTCCCAAAGTGTACGATTTGTCGGGGTCATCTTTGGCGGCAAGCCACTGTGAGGCGGCGTTTCTGACGGCGTCAGGCATATCGGGTGAGGTGATGAGAGCCGACACGCTTTTTGCCAGACGTTCGCGGCGGTATTTTACAGCGACCGCAATACCGTAGCCATATTCGGCATTGTCCTCAAAGAGCGAATTGCCCCATGCCGGACCGAGACCGCGGCTGTTGACCGCATAAGGCATCGAAGGGAAGTCAGCACCCCAGATTGAGGAGCATCCTGTGGCATTGGCGATAATCATACGCTCGCCGAAAAGCTGCGTGAGGAGTTTGACATATGGTGTCTCGCCGCATCCGGCGCAAGCTCCCGAGAACTGCAACAGCGGTTCATGGAACTGCGAGCCGTTGATTGTGTCACGCGGAATAAGATTATCCTTGACGGTAACGTTTTTCTGCAGATAGTCGAGATTGGCAATCTCGGCCGTGAGGTCCTGCTCAATCGGCACCATTGTAAGCGCCTTTCCGGGACAGATTACGGCACATGATTCACACCCCGTGCAATCCTCGGGGTATACCTGTATGCGGAACTGGTAATCATGCAGCACCGGAGCACCTTTCCCCTCCTTTGTTATTATTGCGGTGGGAGCCTTTGCACGTTCGCCGGCGTCAAGCAGATAGGGCCTTATCGACGCGTGGGCGCATACGAGCGAACATTCTGTGCATTCCACACATTTGTCGACGTTCCACTGCGGGATATATCGCGCTATATGGCGTTTTTCATAGGCTGTCGTTCCCGTAGGAGTGAACCCGTCGGGCGACATCAGCGACACGGGCAATTCGTTGCCCTTCCTGTGCAGACAAGGCTGAGCCACTTTTGCGACAAAGTCAGGCAATTGGCCCGCAGTCGTCTGCGGTGCGTCGACGGCATCGGCCCAGCCGGCGGGCACGGCAACAGGTGTTATAGCCCCTGCTGCCTGCGATATTGCGGCAAGATTGCTTTCGACGACAGCATTTCCCTCATGACGGTAGACAGTAGATATGCGTTGCTTAAGGTCGGCATAGGCGGTATCGAACGGTATGACGGGCATCAGTTTGAAAAATACCGTCTCCATTATCGTGTTGATACGCTCGCCGAGACCTACCGCATGAGCTATTGCCGCGGCATCGACATTATATAGCTTTATGCCGCGACGGGCAATGTCGCGCTTGAGCGATGCGGGAAATATTTCGGTCATCTTATCCACATTCCACGACGAAGCAAGCACCAATATGCCGCCATCCTTCAGATTGCCTGTCAAATCGAACTTCCTGACGTAGGTATCCTTGTTGCAGGCCACATAGTCGGCCTTCTCGATGCAGTATTCGCTCTTGACAGGAGCTGTCGACACACGCAGTTGCGACACCGTGTATCCGCCCGATTTCTTCGCCGAATACTGGAAATAGGCCTGTGCGTAATATTTGTCGGAGTCGCCGATAATCGAAGCGGCCTGCTTCGTAGCGCCGACAGTGCCGTCGGCTCCTATGCCGTAGAACTGCGCCTGTATCATTCCCGCTGGTGAAATGAATATCGGGTCGGCTACCGGAAGCGACAGATGAGTGACATCGTCGTTTATTCCGACAGTGAATCCCGTGAACGGCTCGGGTGAGGAGAGGTGGTCGTAGACCGCTTTCACCATCGTAGGGTCGAATTCCTTGCTGCTCAACCCATAGCGGCCACCAATCACCTTTATCTGTCTCCCCGACTGCTGCACGGCGCACGCCACATCGACAAACAACGGCTCGCCGACGGCACCCGGCTCTTTCGTACGGTCGAGCACAGCTATTCGCTTCACCGTCGGAGGTATGACGGAAAGGAAACTGTCGATGGCGAACGGCCGGTAAAGGCGCACCTTGACCGCACCGACATTGTAGCCGCGCGCATTGAGATAACTGACCGTCTCCTCTATGACTTCGCAGCTCGAACCCATCGAGACGATTATGTTTTCGGCATCAGGTGCACCGACGTAGTCGAAAAGATGTATCGGCCGTCCGGTCAGGGCAGCCACCCGCTCCATCTGACGCTCCACCACTCCGGCAAACGCATTGTAGTATGGGTTGCAGGCTTCGCGGTTCTGGAAATAGACATCGGGATTCTGGGCGGTGCCGCGTATATCGGCATGCTCGGGGTTCATGGCACGCTGACGGAATTTCAGAATTTTCTCACGGTCAATCAGCGGGAAAATCTGTTCGTATGGGAGCATGCTGATTGTCGACATCTCATTGGAGGTGCGGAAACCGTCGAAGCAGTGCAGCACGGGCACGCTGCCGTCGACAGCGGCGAGATGCGCCACAATGGCAAGGTCGTGGGTTTCCTGCACGGAGGCCGACATAAGTATGGCGAAGCCTGTGGAACGCGTAGCCATGATGTCGGAATGGTCGCCGAATATCGACAGTGCGTGCGTGGCAACCGAGCGGCATCCGATATGGAATACAGCCGGCAGCAGCTCTCCCGCCATCTTGAACATGTTGGGTATCATAAGCATCAGTCCCTGCGAGGAGGTAAACGTAGTGGCGAGCGTACCTCCCGAGAGCGCGCCGTGCGTGGCGCCCGCGGCTCCGAGTTCCGATTCCAGTTCGTGTACTTCCATCGGCATCCCTTCGAAATTCGTAATGCCTTCGAGTGCCCATTTCTGGGCTGTGGTACCCATTTCGGCTATCGGTGTGATGGGATATACCGTAGCCATCTCGCTCATGGCGTAGGCCACGTAAGCGGCAGCGGTGCCACCGTCGACGATCTTCTTTTTCTGGCTATCCATATCTGTCAATCATCTGAATAAATGCGGAAGGGCGAGGCGGAGTGCCTCAACACCCGCTCACGCCCTTCGGAATGCTGTGTCAAACAAATTTTAACTTGCCGCTTACAGGAACGCTTTACAGCATACATCGGTAATCCAGAGCCATAACGGGCAGAATCCCATGAAGAGAATTACCGACAGGGTAAGGGAGGTGGTACCGGTAGCGACATAGGTGTCGTACTCGTCGGCGATGATGATACCTGAGAATGCCGGCGGAAGAGCGGCTGCCACAACAAGCATCTTGAGGTTTTCAGGCTCCATCTTGAATATAAGACCGGCGACAAGTATCATGGCCGGCATCATGACGAGCTTAAGGATAGAACCGAGTATCGCCTGCCAGTTGATTTTGATGACAACGGCCGAAAGGGTTATACCGGCCGAGAACACTGCCAGCGATGCGTTGGCGCCTTTGATAAGGTCAAACGACGGGGCAAGCCATTTGGGGAACGGAATGCCTACCACAACCCAGATGACGGCGAGGATAGGCGCCCACGCCACAGGCTGTTCGAGCGCATGTATCACCGGCTTCCAGGGGCTTTCCTTCTTACCGGCGGCTTTCGCGTTGCCGGCATTAAGAAGTGCCAGACCTACCGGGATACCGACAGCGTTGACCACGATACCTACGATGGCGACTACGAGGGCCACGTATGCGTTGGTGCCGAATATAGGCTCAAGCACCGCAAATCCGAGGAAGCCGATAGTAGGCGAACCGCTGATCAACGCCGACACTGCCGCATCGGCCTGGGTGTTCTTCTTGAAGCAGTAGCGGAACACGAAATACACTATCATGAAACAGAGCATCAGCACGACAAGAGAGATGATGGAGAGCTTCAGGTCCTCGGCCAGCATCTTGCGGTTGGCCTGGGCGATGGAGACAAACAATGCGGCCGGCAATGCATAGTCGAGCACTACCTTGTTGAATTTCTTGGCGTCCTGACCGTTGAAAATGCCTTTCTTGCCCGAGAGATATCCGGCTAACATCACTACGATGATAGGGACAATCGCATACAAAATTATGTGGGAAAGGTCCATAATAAATAGATTTAGAAGCGTGAGATTTTGTCAGATTTCAGTAATTCGTGGGAAAGTCAGCATTTTCGTTTGTCCCCCATAAATTGTCAAAACAACAAATTCACTGTTAATAAATATCGTTGATTATGATTACTTATCATACTGTCACCTGCTGCAGGGGAGCCGGATTGAGGTAGCCGATATGGCCGCTCTCCTTGCCGGAGTTGTAGGCGAGCTGGACGTCGATAAGGCATGGCTTCTTCGACGCAATGGCTGCTGTCAGCGCGGCGGAAAGTTCATCCGGAGTGGTGACATAATAGTTGTCGGCTCCGAAAGCCTCAGCGAGTTTATCGTAGCGGGCATGAATGTCGAGAGTGGTAGGAGCAGGATCGCTGCCGCCGCTCATGTTGACACCCGCGCCGTTGTAGATACCGCCGTTGTTGAAGATGACGACAGTGACGGGGAGATTGAACCGGACGATGGTGCTGAAATCCATGCCGGAGAAGCCGAACGCGCTGTCGCCTTCTATGGCCACTACGCTCTTGCCTGTGGCTACGGCGGCACCTATTGCCGACCCCATGCCCATGCCCATGATTGCCCATGTCGCACAGTCTACGCGGTGACGGGGCAGACTCATGTCTATGGCATCGCGTGTGTCGTCGAGCGTATTTGCTCCTTCGTTGATGAGTATTACGTCGGGGTTGCTCTCGATAATCGGCTTGATAGCGCTCAGTGCCGACCAGTGGGTCATAGGCATAATCTTGGCATTTTCGGCCAGACGGGCTGCGAATTTCGCGTTTTTGCCCTTTGTCTCAGCCTGAAGCGAGCTGACCCATGCCGGGTCGGCTGACATCGTTTTGCCTTCAAGTCCGGCCAGAATGGCATCGAGCGAGAGGCTCATGTCGCCTACTACAGGCACCGCTATCGGGACATTGACATCTATCTCCTGAGGCTCGACATCGAGCTGGACGAATTTGATAGCGGGATTCCATTTTCCTTTTCCGAACGAGAGCATCCAGTTAAGACGGGCGCCTATCACGACAACGACATCGGCCTGCTCCATGATGGTGGAGCGGCACGAAAGCGCGCTGAGGGGTCCGTTGTCTGGCATAAGCCCCTTGGCCATCGACATCGGCAGATACGGTATATTGTATTTCTCGACAAGAGTCTTGATTTTGTCGTCGACCTGCGCGTAGGCCGCTCCTTTGCCGAGAAGGATGGCCGGATGTCTGGCCGAGAGGATGGTTTTGACCGCAAGGTCGACCGATGCCTGATTGGGGGCTACGGGAGAATATACGTCGACAGGTTTATAGAACAGCTTTTCGGCGTCCTCGCGGTTCATCACCTGACCGAGCGCGGGAGTTGTCATGTCGATATATACTCCGCCGGGGCGGCCGCTGACGGCTGCACGGTAAGCTCTTGCCACTGCCGAAGGTATGTCCTCGGCCTTGCTGCAGCGGAAAGCTGCTTTCACAAGCGGACGAGCTGTGTTGAGCTGGTCGAGTTCTTCGTAGGTACCCATCTTCATATCGACCATCGTGGGGTCGGTGGCACCCGAAATCTGTATCATCGGGTAGCAGTTGACGGTAGCGTTTGCCGTGGCGGTCAGACCGTTCATGAATCCTAATGACGATACGGTAAGGAGCACTCCGGGCTTCCTGGTGAGGTAGCCGTGGGTGGCGGCCGCCATACCGGCCTGCTGCTCAAAACGGAAAGAAACGAACTTGATGCCCTGTTCCTGGCATATATATGCGGCTTCGGTAACGGGGATTCCGACCAGACCGTACATCGTGTCGAGACCGACCTCGCGGAGAGCGCGGGCAAGAATATACATGCCTGTCACCTGTTCGGGAAAATGTGGAGCCGCCTGGGGCGTCGCTGCCCCTGATGTTGTAGTTGACATAGTTGAAAATTTTATATTATGACACGGAAGGCTGCGTGAGCCTGCGTTGTTGTCATAGGTGGTAAATGTATCCTGTTTGTCCGGAAAGCCTGCCGCGGGAAATCGACGGCAGGCCTGATGTATATGTCGGTGCAAACGCGTTGCCGGAATAATTATTTCGCGGGCTGTGCAGGCTTGGGAAGAGGCTCGGTAGTGCCGTTTTTGGCAAACTCGGCCTGCTGCTGCTCAGAATATCCGAGTGATGTAAGGATTTCGGCAGTGTTGCCGCCAAGGTCGGGACACGGGCCGTAGACAGGCTGGAAGTTTGACATCGTGAAAGGCACGCCGACGGTGACGAATTCGCCGATTTTGCCACCCTGGTTGATTTTGACGAGGGTGTTGCCGTCGTAAAGTGTCTCGTCCGACATCAGTTCCTTAGTAGAGATGACAGGACCTACCGGCACACCGGCTTTCGACAGGATTTCAGTGACTTCATATTTGTCCTTGTCGATACAGAACTGCTGTATACGCGCCCAGATTTCCTGTTTATGACGGTCGCGCGCATCGGCGGTGTTGAAGTCGGGATTGGTGAGCCAGTCCTCAAATCCGAATGCCTTGCATGCGAGTTCAAACGATTTGGCCTCACGCTGGAGTATGACGTATACATAGGCGTTGTCGTCGGTTTCCCAGCCTTTGCATTTGTAAGTCCATCCGAGCACGCCGCCGCCTTCGATATTGCCTGAACGGGGCACGGTACCGTTGAATTTACCATTGGGGTACTGCGGGAACTGGGTAAGATAACCGATTTTGTCGAGGGTGAGCTGGTCACGAGTCTTGATACGGCAAAGGTTAAGACATGCATTGTGCATCGACTGATATACGAAGCAGCCTTCGCCGGTCTTTTCACGCTGCAGCAATGCGGCAAGCAGACCGATGCAGAGGTGCATACCGGTGTTCGAGTCGCCAAGAGCGGCGCCCGACTGGGTAGGGATATTATATTCACCCGAATACCATCCGGTGGTCGACGCGGCGGCAGCCGTCACCTGAGCTACAGGTTCGTAGGCCTTGAGGTCCTTGTATTTTGAAGAGAGGGGGAAACCCTTGATTGTTCCGTAGATACATTTGGGGTTGAGAGCGTGTACGGCCTCCCAGCTGAAACCGAGCTTGTCGGCAGCTCCGGGGTGAAGGTTTTCCACGAATATATCGGCTTCCTTGATTAAGTCGGTGAGAATCTGTTTTCCGTCAGGAGTCTTGCAGTCAAGCGAGATTGACTTCTTGTCGGAATTGAGCTGGAGGAAGTAGTAGCTTGGCAGATCAGGGTCAAACTGGAGTTCCTTACGGGTAGCGTCGCCTTTGCCGGGACGTTCTATCTTAATGACTTCGGCGCCAAGCCAAGCAAGCAATTGTGTACATGACGGTCCGGATTGGACCTCGGTTAAGTCAACCACTTTAATACCTTGTAGAGGGGCAGTGTTCATAATACTTTAGGAATTTAAACGTTAAAAATCATAGTTTATAAAGAGTCAGGCAACCGTATGTCTCGCAGTGCTCATGAAAATCCCGGGAAGAATATCACTGCCGCTTGTGCGACCAGCGCACACTCCATAGAGTGTCCTCGGCTTCCGATTCATGAATAAAACACATGCCCTATAAAAAAGTTTGGTAACAGCTTCGAAATGCCCGACAGAGTTGTAACGCTAAAATACCGTAAATCAATCACCAAAGCGCTCCCCCTACTCCGCCGCGCTCCATACATTCATTTGTCTGATACAGCCGAGAATATCCGTTTACATTGATTTTGCCAATCAAATCCGCTTAACCCGTGTAAACCTGGAAAAGACCTTACAGGAGTCTATTAAAAAAGCAGTAATTTTGCAACCGGAAAATCAATAATAAATATTCAAATATTAAATGATGAACTATACAAAACATATCGTTTTAAATACTGACCGGCTGCAACTACGAGAAATGAATCTTTCTGATATCGACGCATTATCGCTGATGCTGCAGGATGATAAGGTCATGTATGCCTACAATGGTGCATTCAGTGATGAAGAAACCATGGCATGGATGCAAAATCAACTGCGGCGATATAAGGAATACGGCTTTGGTTTATGGGGCGTATTTAATAGGAAATCAGGAGAAATGATAGGGCAATGCGGCATTACCATGCAGGAATACAGAGCTGTCCAGGTTCCGGAGATAGGCTATTTGTTTGCTTACAGGCATTGGCATAACGGTTATGCTACTGAAGCAGCGACAGCTTGTCGAGAGTACGGATTCAACAAATTGCATTTTGATGAGTTATACTCCATTATCCGGGATACAAACATTGCATCTCAAAATGTCGCGCTCCGCAATGGCATGAGCTTGGTCGATAAAATTGTCAAACATTATCGCGGAGTAGAGATGCCGCACATGGTATTTTCTGTAAAAAAAGATTGCGCGAGATAACAAATTCGACCTGAATATCGGTACAACCCGAAAGTAACAATACCTGACCGAGTCAACTTTTTTCAGCAACGGTACAAAAGGTTTGGCAGGAGTACAGAAGATGACGTTGTGTGCTTTTCTAAGGCTCTTGTTCTTTTGTCTATTTTTTAACAAGGGAACAAAAGATTGGACAGGAGTACAGGTGGAAAATATCTTGGGCTTTTGTTTGGGCTTTTGTGCTCTTGTTCTTTTGTTTTTTATTTTTTTGAACAGGAGCATAATGGGACAGGGGATTTGGCCGGGTATGGATGGTAAATTTAACATATCAATTGTTGTCGGGGTTGATGTGCTGTCGTTGAAAAATACGTGGCGGGGGTAATGGCGGTATGACAAAATTTTCGTAATTTTGTGAGATATTTTTCGAGTCGTTATGGAATTTAATTTTGACGTAGATATTATTTATTCACATGTTGCGCAGGCGCTTGTGGGGGTGGGGCTTCTGGCGGCAATCTATTTGATTTTCATATACAGGAGCAAAATCGCAAGCGTGGTGAAGCATCACCGGCTAACCTCGCGATTGGCGGCCGGGGGCGTGGAACGCCAGATACCGGCGCTGTCGGTGATAGTGTACTGCAAGGACAGTGCAAGGGCGCTGGAAAGGATGCTGCCCGACATATTGGGGCAGAATTTCGATGTGCCGTTTGAGGTGATAGTAGCTACCGACGGACGCAGCGAGCATGCCGAGGATGTGGTGACGCTGCTGTCGGTTCAGCATAAGAATCTGCGTATGACGTATGTGCCCGACGAGGCACACGCCTTGTCGCGCAAGAAGCTTGCCGTGACGCTCGGCATAAAGGCCGCGAGGTATGATTATGTGGTGCTTACGGATGCCAACGCGCAGATAATGTCGTATGACTGGCTGAAAGTTATCGGGCGCCATTTCGCGGAGGGAAAGGATGTGGTGATCGGCTCGAGTTTCCCGGCAGGAGCGCGTCGGCCCGGCGGAATGAGCGGATTCAATATGCTTGCCGACAAGGTGACATACCTGTCGAGCGCGATAGGCGGACGTGCGTACCGCGGCACGGAATGCAATCTCGCGTTCCGCCGCCAGCTGTTCTTCGACAACAACGGTTTCACTGACTCGGTGGGTCTGCATCACGGTATTGACGATATTTTCCTGAGTCATATCACCGGCGACGGCAATTATGCCGTGGAGCTTTCGGGGCAGACGCAGACGGGCATGGATGTGGCGGCTTTCGGCGGCAGTTACAGCACGGAGCGTGTGCGCCACGAGTTTACGGGGCGTAAGCTGAGCCACTGCGTGCGGAGGCTTATGGGAGCGGGCTCGCTTATGATGTGGGTATGGCTCGGGGCGACGGTAGCGTCGGGCGTTATGCTGTTGCCTAATCTGCTTCCGCTGTGCGTGCTGCTGATGGCGGGGATAGCGTGGATTGTGTTGGCGGCCGTGGCGTGGAGCCGTGCGGCGAAAGCGCTGCATGTGCCTGTCAAAGGGTGGCTGATGCCGTTATACATGTTCGCTCGTCCCGTCACGACGATATATATGAGACTTAAAGGATGCCGGCACCGTTCGGCCAATTACACATGGGCAAAACCTGTGTGAAAAACATTTTTTCAGTATGGCGAAACGCAGAAAGAAATCGACATATATGACGCGGCAGGCATCGCGACGCAGACGCAGGCAGTCGCTGAACAAGTCAGTGCTGTTGCTGCTGATTGTAGCGGCTCTGTTTGCCGGCGCACGCTATATGCTGAGTCAGCATAAGCGGGGCGAGGGGCGGCAGCAGTTCGACAATCTTACTTATGTCCGGACGGCCCCGGGACTGAAGGAGGAGATAATCAACTACAAGGGCATGACGGTATCGTTCAACTCCGACCTGCACATACCGAACTGGGTGGCGTGGGAGCTTACGGCCGATGAGGCGGCCGGCACGGAATCGCGTTCCGACAGGTTTTACAATGACCCTGACATAGAGGGATGCGCCTGGCCTGAGGATTACAGCGGCAGCGGATACGACCGCGGACACATGGCGCCGGCCGGCGACATGAAGTGGGACAAGCGGGCTATGGAGGAGACTTTCTGCCTGACAAACATCGCGCCGCAGGACGGAAGCCTGAACCGCGGCACGTGGAAGAAAATCGAGGAGAAATGCCGCGGGCGCGTTGTGGCGGATTCGGCGGTAATCATTGTGTGCGGCCCGGTGCTTACGGAGCAGCCGCGCGAATATATAGGGAGCAGCCGCGTGGCAGTGCCGCAACGTTTTTTCAAGGTGATACTTTCGCCGTGGGCGGAGACTCCGCAGGCTATAGGTTTTCTTGTGGACAACGGGCCTGTGCCGGGCGGTATGCAGGCCGCGGCCGTGACCGTCGACGAAATCGAGGCTCTGACGGGGCATGATTTCTTCTCGTCGCTTCCCGATTCGATTGAAACCCGTCTGGAGTCAACGATAAATTTCACCCGCTGGAGCCGTCTCAAATAAAGCACGGCATCAGGGGTGCGCACACACGTTACAGAAAAATATTCTACCTGAAATGACAGAACAGAAAGATACGATATGCGCCATCTCCACTCCCTCAGGAGTAGGGGGAATAGCGGTAATACGCGTCAGCGGCACCGACGCGATAGCTATAACCGACACATTGTGGCGCGGCAAGAGGCTTGCCGACGCGGCATCGCATAGCGTTCACTACGGAAGTATCGTGGACGCGCAGGGCGATGTCGTGGATGACTGTGTGGCGGCGGTATTCCGTGCGCCGAGGTCGTTTACGGGAGAGAATGTGGTGGAGCTGTCGGTACACGGTTCGGTGTATGTGCAGAAAGCCGTTGTGGGACTGCTGGTCGAGGCGGGTGCGCGGCTCGCCGAACATGGCGAATTCACCCGGCGTGCGTTCGCCGCAGGCAAGATGGACCTCGCGCAGGCCGAGGGCGTGGCCGACCTGATAGCGTCGCGCAGCCGTGCAGCCCACGATATTGCGATAAAGCAGATGAAAGGCGGATTCTCGCGCCGGCTTGCCGCGATGCACGACAATCTGCTCGAACTGGCTTCGCTGCTCGAATTGGAACTCGATTTTTCGGAGGAGGATGTGGAGTTTGCGTCGCGGCAGAAACTGCACGCACAGGCGGTGGAATTGCGCGATGAAATACACCGTCTCGCCGCGTCGTTCGACAGCGGCAATGCCATCAAAGAGGGTATTCCGGTGGCGATAATCGGACCTACGAACGTGGGTAAATCGTCGTTGCTCAACGCACTTGTGGGCGATGACCGTGCGATTGTATCCGACATTCACGGCACGACGCGCGACCTTATCGAGGACACCGTCAACATAGGCGATTTCACATTCCGCTTCATCGATACGGCCGGCATACGTGACACCGACGACCGCATCGAGCAGCTTGGCATAGACCGCAGCCGGCAGGCGATAGGACGCGCCACAATATTGCTGCACGTGATTGATGCCGTCAACCCGCAGAAAGCTGATTGGCTTGACAGCATAGCTGACAATCAGCACCTTGTGGCAGTAATCAACAAAACCGATGTCGCCTCCTCACAGCAGGCGGCTGAAATGATACCCGCCGGCACCACGACCGTAGAAGTCTCGGCCAGGACATCTGCCGGCATCGACACGCTGCGCGACACCCTGACCGGCATAGCGCAATCGCTCCTGACCAATCCCGGCGACATAATAGTGACCAACGCCCGCCACCGTCAGGCACTCCTCAACGCCCTCCCCCCGATAGAGCGCGTGATAACCGGCCTGACCTCCAACATCTCCGGCGACTTCATAGCCCAGGATCTCCGCGAAGTCCTCCACCATCTCGGCTCCATAACAGGCACAGTAACCACCACCGAAATCCTCACCACAATCTTCTCCCGCTTCTGCGTGGGAAAGTGAGGCATAAAAATCGCCCAAAAGGGCGGTTTTGCATCATTTGTCCCGAAAGTGTTGTAAAAACGTTGCAATCAGCCTTGCAAATATCGCTCTATCTCGTTGATATTCATAGATATTAGCTCGCTTTGTCTTACATACTGTATCGGCAAGTAACCTATTGGTGACAACTGGTGCCATCTGGTGTAAAATATTGAAAAGTCGCTCGTTATCGGGCGGCTTTTTTCGTGTCTATACTGCAATATAACCGCTTTTCACCCCTTTTTACCTGTGTTTTTGTACCCGATTTGTATCAAGTCGGTCAATCCCGTCAATGCGTGCCGCAAGGTCGTGGACGATGTTTATGTAGGTTTACGTCAGTTTACGCCCATGAACACTTTTGTCGAAATAAACGGCGAAATAAACACTAACACAGAATAAAAATGAGTAGCAACATTGAAATCAAAAAGAAGTGCCGTTGGTGCGGAACCGAGTTCATCGCTCGTAAGACAACAGCGGAGTATTGCAGCCACCGATGTTCGGGACTCGTATACAAGGAACGAAAGCGTCAGGGAAAGTTGGAATCATACCAACGAGAATATGAATATCAGCAATCTGTTCAGAAAGAAGTAGCCAAACAGGAATTTCTGACACCTACACAAGCGGCCACCTTGCTCGGTGTATGTCACGTCACTATCTACAATTATATCAACCGAGGTGTAATCAAGGTCTGGAAGTTGAAACGAAAGACCCTCATTAGACGAGTTGACGTAGATGCGCTCTTCTCAACTCATGAAATCCAAGAGCCTTCAGCCACAAGGCAACAATCGCCCATCACTGAGTTCTATACCTCGAAGGAGGTACAGGAGAAATACGGCGTGTCAAATTCGGGAATGTATAAGATTGCCGAGCGCGAGGGCTGGCCGAAAACTCAGAGCCGAGGTAAGACGCTCTAGAGCCGCAGCCATGTTGACCACTATTTTGCGAGTCAACAGCCAAAGGGAGAAATATCCGAATGGTATACCGCGGGGGATATTCAGGCCAAGTACGGTATGACACTATCTGCCATCTATACGCTCGTGTCGAAGGAAGGCATTCCGAAAAAGAAACAGGGAAATTATGTGATGTACTCCAAATATCATTTCGACTTGGCAAAGGGCGAGACCGCACCAAAGGAACCGGAGTATTACACCTATCCCGAAGCGATGGCGAAATACAACCTGACCCGTGATCAGCTCCACCACTATCTGAAATACCACAACATTACCCGTGAGAAAAAAGGCAAATACACGCTGATTCTCCGCTCGGAGCTTGATTCCCTGCTTGGTTCTCCGGAGATATAACTGGCGGAGACAGTTTGGAGAAACATCGGAACCGCTGGAGACGGTATTGTTCTCCTTTGTTTCTCCCACTACTTTTGCAACTGATTATCAACCATCAAACCCATAAAAGCAATGACAAACACCTGCACCAAAGTGTTCCTCCGCCGTCGCCCGTATGTCGGAGGAAAAGTATCGCTCTATCTCGATTATTACCCTGCGATACGCAATCCCCACACCAACAAGATGACGCGTCGTGAGACTCTCGGCATAGTCATCTATGCGGAACCCGCCAACGAAATGCAACGCCGTTTCAATCAAGAAATGGAAGAGAAAGCCGAAGCAATCCGCTGTATCCGTTATCAGAGCCTTATCAACGAGCAGTTCGGCTTCCTTGACAAGGCAAAACTGAAGATGGACTTCCTCGCCTACTTCGAGAAGAAAGCGAAGAGCAAATACGACAAATGGATGTGCGTCTATCTCCACTTCAAGAAGTTCTGCGGCGGCAGCTGCACATTCGGCGATGTTACCGCCAGTCTGTGCGAAGACTTCCGGGAGTATCTGCTCTATGCCCACAACCTGCGTCACCCTGATAAGAAGATACCATTATCCAACAACTCGGCTGCGGACTATTGGTCAACATTCCGTTGCCTTCTGAAAATGGCATATAAGGAAAACTACATTACCGAGAATGTCAATGACTTCCTTGAAGGCATCAAATGGCAGGAGGTTAAGAAGGAGTATCTGACTCTCGACGAGATGAAGGTTCTCGACGCAACCGACTGTGAGGTGCCTGTTCTCAAACGAGCATCAATGTTCGGATTATTTACCGGCTTGCGTCTCAGTGACCTGCTGCAACTGCGCTGGGAAAATATCGAGCGTAGTTCAGATGGCGGATACTGCATTCGACTTTGCACTGAGAAAACCGATACAGAAGCCACCCTCCCGGTTAGCGACGAAGCGCTCAAATACTGCGGCGAGCGTGGAGAAGGACTAATCTTCAAAGGTTTTCGACGTTCAATGGCCCAACAGCCATTCAAGAAATGGGTCAAGGCAGCGGGCATCGAGAAGAAACTTTCGTTTCACTGTCTCCGCCACTCATTCGCCACCATCCTTATCTCGTTGGGCATTGACGTATATGTTGTCTCAAAGATGCTTACGCACCGAAGCGTCAGGACGACACAGATTTACGCCAATGTCGTCAGCGAGAAAAAGCGCGAGGCATCCAATGCCATCACCCTGAAATAATCCATTATCTTTCAAGTAAAGCCATCTCGCATTCCGTGGGATGGCTTTATTATATTTCTGCTGAACAATAGGAAGTGGCATCGTGTTTTAACTTTGTTTGTTAAACTCATCAAATTTTAAGACTTATAAGATTAAACAACCACCGTATGAAAGACCTATTCAAAGGCCATCATCCCTGGCTGCTTGTGCTGGTGATTGCAGTCGATATATTTTCGGCTTTGGTCATCCGCCATTCCATCCTGACCAAAGGAGAATCAGAATTCAATGCCAATGTGTTCTTTTGCCTTATTATAATCGGCGGACTTGCGTTGTATGCAATACTCGTTGAGTTTCTCTCTGGTCAAGATATGCCGTTAATCGGCGAGAAAAAGGGGAAAGAGGAAATGGTAAAAGTTCCAGTGTCCCGACCAATCACAGAAGAAACATCCGTAGAACAAACGACAGTTCCGCTTGAACAGGCTACTGTATCGCGCGATGATTTAGAGCAGATAATGCGCAATGTAATGTCTAATCTAAAACGTGAAGTTGCCGTTCCGACCGGAGCAACGATTACAAAAGACGAAGATGGCTTTGTTTCTGTAAACATCAACGAGATGAAAAATTCGGCAAGCGAACTCGTCAGAACACAGGAAGATGCCAAATACAGATTCGCTTGCGAGTACACAATGAAAGTTCTTGGCAGTTATATCAAACAGCGAGACGTTCCGACCCTTCTTTTCCGTCTGGGATTATTTCAGAGAGCTTCCACGCCCAACTGGGACCCTCGAAGTTCCGAAGATATTGAAACAGGGAGCAAAATTCAGAGAATCGAGGTTTCCGCACCGGTCGAGAAATGGTCATTGCTGCACTATGGATGGAATATGGGTAGACTCTTCGGGAAACAAAACAACTTCATCACTTACTTCCTGAAAACCACCTTCCACTACCATCTTGATGGTCTTTCAGACAATCAGCTTCCAAAGAAACTCAAACAGAATCCACTTCAGGGAGTGATCAAAATCGAAGAACGCTTTGACAATAATTTCTCGATTGAAGAGTATCGTCTTTCAAACGACGTTCAACAATCGGAAGCAATCAAGGATACAAAAGCATGTCATATCTCGGAAGACGCTGGACCGACGACCGTAGCTCAAGCAATCGAGACTCCTCATGAGGAAGCGGACCCCATTACTCCAATCCAAACAGAAAATCGACCAGTGAGAATGCCTCCGCTGTTTGAAGACGAAGAAAGGCCCGATGACGACGATGAATGGGACAACGAGGACTACGACTACTCTAATGATGATGTGGAAGATGATGAAGACGATGAACCCATGACTGAAGAGGAATTTGAAAATTTCATTGACCGGCAGATGAAAAAAGGCAAAAATTCAAGATGCCTTGATAATGAACTTCTCGCCGGTTAAAATTCACCACTCTCAACAAATCTCCTGCTGGAGAAGGCGTTTTTATCCACCGGAGAGGCGTTGGAGATAGTTTGGAGATGCTTTTGAGGCTTTTTAGGACTCATTGTTCTCCTATTCTTATCCTTATACATTTGCAACCGAATCTTTAGCCCGGATGTGCCACGTTGGCACGACGGTTTCCTAAGGATTCGGTTGCATTCATGTTCACAACACCCGTGACTTTCGACAGACTTCCCGAAGCGGTAGTCTATCTCATCGAGCGAGTATCAGCCTTGCAAGATGAGCTGCGCAACGCACTTGCTCCCCCATCAACTGACAGTTCTCCTTTCATCACTGCGAAGGAGGCATGCAAACTACTCGGAGAGTGCAAGAACACTCTCTATGAAAAGGCTCGTGCCGGAATCATCCCGGCATATAAGAATCCCGGCGGCAAAGCATGGCGATTCATCAGGAGCGAGCTTTTGGAATATATGGCATCCGGCAAACCGAAATCTCAGAAAGAGAAGTATGATGAAATGGTTGCCGAAATGAACAAAGGTCTGCGTCCCGGCGGACGAAACCGCATGAGCCGTTAGCCTATGAGCGATGTGTTTACACCTCAGCTCGTGCTTGACAAGGCAATCGGCCACTGCACCGCAATCACCGGCGGCGGATTTCCCATTAGCCTCTATCCCTCCAAAATCCAACGTATCATCAGGGAGGTGAACGACTGCTATGGATTTCCAGTCGATTATGTTGCGGCTGCTATGCTGGTGGCAGTGTCGGTAGCGATAGGCAACACGCATCTTGCGCGAATGAAAGAGGGCTGGGACGAGAGTGCTATCCTGTATATGGCACTAATCGGAAGGCCCGGGGCCAACAAGAGTCATCCGCTTAGTTTTGCAATGCGTCCGTTTGTGGAGCATGACTATGAGCAAAACCGGATTTACGAGAAACAGTATCTGGAATATCAGGATCAACTTGACATGAGCCGGAAGGAACGTGCAGAAAAAGGAATTGAGGTCTGCCCTCGTGAACCTGTCCGCCATCGTTTTCTTGTGTCTGATATTACTCCGGAGGGGCTGAGTCTCGTCCATTCGCAGAATCGCCGTGGTTTGTGTCTCCTCTCGGATGAACTGTCGGCATGGGTCAAGAACTTCAACCGTTACAACAACGGCTCTGAGGAGCAGTTCTGGCTGTCGGTATTCAGTGCCAAGCCTACTATGTCCGACCGCTAAAGCTCACGCAGCTCAATCTTCATCAAGCGTCCGTTTGTATCCATAGGTACGATGCAGAAACGCATTCTTTCCGAACTTGCCAAAGGTGAACGCTCTGCCAACGGTTTCATAGACCGCATTCTGTTTGTCCTGCTCCGCCACGAAACTTCTACCCGGTGGTCGATGAAGCAACCGACATTCGATGTGGCCTCTGAATGGCAGCGCATTTTATCGAGGCTCATGGAATTGCAATTTACCGTTGATGAGAACAACGACATTCTGCCGATAGCCATACCGTTTACCGAGGAAGCTATGATACGTCTGTTCAAGTGGCAGCATGAATTGTCAGACATCTGCGACCGTGAACCAAACGAGACTATTGTAGGCATCTACTGCAAGCTACAGATCTACGCCATACGATTCTGTCTGATTATTCAGATGGCGCGCTGGGCGTGCAATGATGCCGGCAAAGATATGATTGACCTTATATCGGTAGAACGCGCCATTACTCTCGCCGAGTATTTCAAGGAATCTGCCGTAAAGGTACAGACAATTCTGAAGGAACTGTCGTTAACCGCGCAACAGTTGGCAATAGTCAGCGCACTCCCTCAGGAATTTGAGACCGGAGAAGGCATCGCCATAGCAAAAGCTAATGATATGGCAGAGCGCACCTTTATGGAGTTCCTGAAAAATAATCTCGGCAAACTGTTCCAGAAGTCCTCGCATGGCAAATATCTCAAACTCTAAGCCCTTGCAGGTTCCGCAGTTCCGGCAGTTTCATCAAGTAAACTGCGGAAACTGCACAAACTGCACCACAAAATCTCATAATTAACGCTATGAACAATCATAGATTCATTCTCCAGTCCTATAAAGGGGCCGGAAGCCGTCACTGTTGCCCTGCCTGTAATAAGAAGCGTTGTTTCTTTGCTAAGGCAAAGCGGCAAGCCGATGACAGCCGATATATCGACACCGAGAAACAAATCTCGTTTCCTGATGATGTGGGCAGATGCGACCATGAACAGAGCTGTGGCTATCATCTTACACCAAAGGAATATTTTGAGCGCAATCCGCAATCAAAGCCACAGCACTGCGATTTCGCCACTCCATCAGCATGGCGAGCCAAACCGACCGAGCAGCGAAAACCGACATCCATCATCGCGGCAGAGACTGTTGCACAGACTCTGCACGGCTATGAGAAGAACAATCTATATCTGTTCCTCGGCTCCAAGTTCGGAGCCGAGGACGCTCTTCGACTGATGAAAGACTATCGCGTCGGAACATCGAAGCACTGGCCGGTGGCATGCGTGTTCTGGCAGACCGACATCAACGGCAGCGTCCGCACCGGAAAAGTGATGCTCTACGATACCGAATCAGGCAAGCGCGTAAAGGAACCGTTCAACCATGTTACATGAGCTCATTCGTTGCTCCAACTGCCTGATTTCAATCTGCGTCAGTGTTTCTTCGGAGAACATCTTTTGCCGATGAACAGAGGCAAACCTGTTGCCATAGTCGAAAGCGAAAAGACCGCACTTGTGGCAACATATTATCTGCCGGAATATGTGTGGCTGGCAACAGGTGGTAAAAACAGTTGCTTCAATACCGATGCTCTACATGTTATCAACGGCCGTCAGGTTATCCTGTATCCTGACATCGGCGCGACTGACCAATGGCGGCAGAAACTGAGTTTGCTCCGCAATCTCGGCATCGAGGCAAGCATCTTCAACTTTCTCGAAGAGGTTGCCACTGATAACGAGCGAACAGCAGGACTTGACATAGCAGACTATCTCCTGCAAATCGAACCAGACCAGGCAGTGCTGCAAGCCATGATACGCCGTAACCCGATGTTGCAGAAATTCATTGATGATCTACAACTCACTCTCGTGTCAGTTGAACGGTACAACCCGGATACTGATACTATTCACAAACCCACAAAATCTGAAAAACAATGACTGCGAAGAAAACTCCGTCAACAACTGCATCCAAGTCAACCAAGTTGACCGATGCAACCAACTCAAATGTTTCACCCTCTAAGTCCGAAGTAGATATGAAATCAGATAATTCTATCAACTCCACTTTCACAGTCAACAGCGATAACACTGTTAACAGCACCACTCCTGCCAACGCCGACAATCTGTTTGACAACGAGCAGACGGCAACCGAAGAAACAGCCGTAACCGCCACAACCGAGCCGTCGAAACAACAGCGCATCGGCAAGCAACAGCGCAAATCGGACTTCGCCGAGTTCAAGGTAGTCTATCTCATGCCTTCAAAGCTGGTGAACCGTCATGCTCTGAACATCGAAGGCGACCTGTGGGACCAGCTTGAGCGCGTTTCCAGAATCCTCGGCGACCGTGGCACTACCGTCAGCAACTATGCCAACGCCATCCTCGCAGAGCATCTGAAACAGTATGCCGACGACATCGAAATCTGGCGCAAGCTCTAATGTTTAACCCGACCGCAGGGAGCGGTTATCGTCAGCGCGCAACTAAGAAACGATAGTGGATTAGTTGGGGATGCAAGGGTATGTTTCGGGAGATAAAATATTCCCAACCCGAAACCCCTCGCATCCCGACGGACGCTCTCTGTTCCCTGCGGTCACCATCCCCAACCCAACGAATGAGAAAGTTCAATCAGGACGCTCCCGGAGTCAAGCTCCGAGGGCGTCCCCAAAAAAGAATCCAGCGATAAACGAGGCCGAAAAGTCTCTGTGAATTTCACCGATGCGGAAGAACGCGAGGTAAAAGCCAAAGCTGCGGCTGCCGGTGTCAGCATTGCCGAGCTACTTAGAATCGCAGCCTTCCGGCTCTCAATTGTCGGTCGTCTCACCGATTTTGAACGTGAGGCGATACGAGAACTGATGTACCAAGGCAAGAATCTCAACGATCAGGTCAAGGCTTGTCAGGCTAATGCATGGCCCTCGACAAAGCGAAAAGCGGAGGCTTGTCTCGATGGAATTTTAGCCACTCTTGGCAAGTTGAGAACCTCAAATTCCTCTCTGTTATGATAGCAAAAATACTCGCAAAAGGAGCCGCAGCCGCTATTGTCGGCTACGTCATGCGTGAGTTCCATGACAAGGAACAGTACACCGCCGACACTTGGCGAGTAATAGATTCCGACGGAATTCTCGGCAACGATTATCGCAGAATTGTGGACAGTTTCGACATCGGGGCGAGCCTCAACAAGAGAATCAGCAAGCCCATCGGACACATAGCCGTGAGTTTCGACAAGGCGGATTTGCCCCGTCTCACCGATGATTTTATGGTGCAGCTGGCGAAAGAATATATGGAACGGATGGGTATCCGGGACACGCAATATCTGATTGTGCGTCATCTCGAAACCTCCTCGCCGCATTTCCATATCGTCTATAACCGCGTGAATCTCCACGGGAAAGCCATCGACGAGAGCAATAATTTCGACAAAAGCCGTGATGCTACCAAGGCAATAAAACTGAAATACGGACTGACTTTTTCGCCGAAAAAGAAGCTGTATGAGGACGCGATTGCCGAGATGAAGCCCAGGATTCAGGCGGCGATGTACCGCTGCAAATCGTGGGATGAGTTCCGTTGTCGCCTCGCTCCGGCCGGAATAACAGTCGAATTTTACAACGACCGCGACACCGGCAAGCCGCAGGGCATACGGTTCTCCGACGGCGAATTTACCTTCAACGGTTCGAAGATTGACCGCGCTTTTTCCTACAAGCGTCTCGACAAATTCTTTGCCAAGAATGCAGGAATAATAGAGGCACAACCACAGCGACCGGCACAGATTTCTGTGACGGCGAAGGTTAAGGAATCGCCCGTGGCCAATGTGGTAGAGAATATAATCGAGACCGGTTGTCAGGCTTTGGGCGGACTGTTCCAAGTCGGGCCCGGCTATGATCCCGAGGAAGAAGCTTTTATCCACAGAATGAAAAAGAAACCCAAAAAGAAGAAAGGAAGATCACTATAATGGCAGACATGTATTCCATCGTCAAGAAACAGGATGAGAAGATTGACGGCCTTCTCAAAATTGCGAAAGAGAACAAGGATTTGCTCACTGACATTGATACCCGGCTGGCATCAGCTCCGGAGCAGACGTTAGCCGAACCTGCGGTGCCCGACAAAATTCAAGTCGAGCTGCCTTCGAGCATCGCCACTAACGAGTCGATGAAAAAGCTCGTTGAGGCCGCACTCGCCAAGCAGAAAATTGATGCACTCAAAAGCCTTGACTTCTCGCAGTTCCCGAAAGAACTGGCGGAGGCTTTCGCCAAAGCCTTCAAGGACGGCCTCGACAAGAATGTGAAGAATGCACTTCACGACGGCATCCAGAATGAGTTCACAAACCAGATAACCGAACTAAATGAATCGGCAAAGCGGCTTACAGACCGGATGTATAGCATCGTCAATGGCGCTATATGGGCGGCAATTCCCAATTGGGTGTATGCCGTTGCCGGAGCCTTATTGCTTATTGCAGTCGGTCTCGGCATCTGGTGCTATAATCTCAACAAGGAGAACGAACATCTTCAGAAAGTCGAATGGCTCTACCGCTACGAGCGCGTGAGCTACGACGCCGAAGGCATCCGTAACATGATGCTTCGAGAAGAGGCAATGATGGTCGGCAACCGTCAGGAGCAGGATAGCATCAAGGCAATGACTATCCGACTTGAACGCCGTAAGAACGCTGACCGCACCCATGTTTATTTCCGACCCTCTGACCCGTGGACTCCTGAGTCTAACAACCATCTTTGGTAAACTTCAAACTTCACAAACCCCATGAAAGCAAACTTTTTCAATCCCATCTCGGCAGGTGCTCAGATGAGCATCAAGGCCTTCTACTATGACTTCTTAAACTTCATGGTAGAGAACTATTCAGCAACTCCCGACCAGCTCATGCTCGACTTGAACTGTGTAGGCGCAACCGCACGATACCATGGACAGAACCGAGCTTTCGAGTTCCGTCTATGGGAGCACTCCAACGGACATCTCGGAATACCCGACATGACCGTCATCATCCACGTATTCTACATCTCCGGTAACGTGGCGAATCCTCAGGCAGAAGCCGATGCTGTATATTTATGGCTACGCGATGCGGCAAAAGCCAACGGTTTCCGCCACATAGCTGACGATAGTCACGCACCTACAGACGCTCCGAACCAGGTGCCCGGATGTAAAATCGCATGTTTAACCCTTTAACACTCGCACATCCCATGCAAGAAATCAAATCCGCAACCCGCGATGCAATCGTGGACTTCTTCCTTGACTTCCGCGCCTACATCTCCGAGGTGTTCGGCAGCGACCCCGATGAAGCCACACTCAACTGGAACTCCGTCGGATCCTGCATCCACTATTTAGGCGAGGATCGCACCATTCAGTTCCGCATGTGGGAACGCTCCGAAGGCCACCTCGGAATCCCTGACATGACACTCATAATCATCCGCATCAGCTTCCGAGGCACACAAGAGGTCATCCGTGCCGAGATGAGAGCCTTCATCCACTGGCTGAAACAGACCGCCAAGGCTCACGGTTTCCTCCACTTCGCCGACGAAGACTGCTATCCCCTTCCTATCGGCCAAGTCCCCGGCTGCCGCATCGCATGCATCCGACTCTAACCATACCTTAACGTTCCCGTAATCCCTTGACCGACGCCCCGACAAGACTCACCCTCTTGCCGGGGCGTTTTATGTTTTACCTATACTTAATCATCCTATCCTGCACTCCTGCTGCATTTTCCATAAAAAGATATTCTCGTCCATATATTTGCCGATTAACGAAATAATTTGTAACTTTGTATATGTTTAACAACTAAATTTTTCACATATGAATTACGACAAACCCACTGTCCTTGTCAAGAGCTTCTTCCAAATGGCAGATTGCTCAAAGAAACCCTGCGGAAGACCCTCATGTTCGACAAAGCCTTCCGGCAAACATTGATATATCAACACTCAATGGTATGCGGTAGCTTATATTGCTGCCGCTTTTTGTTATGAATTATTACAAATCACCACATATCCTTTTTAGAGACTATCCGAGTTTCGGCTACCTTACAGATAACCGAAATTTTGGATACGATACTGCTGTTAAGAGTTGCCGGAAAGTTGGAGAACGAGTCATTTCTAAAGTGGGAAGTGTGTTTTACTCCATATTAACCGATCGACCTCAGACGATACGAGAAATAGCGAAAAAATTATCATATATATTCACCGATATACCCCTTCACACCCTTGAAAATGACGCAAAAGATTTCTTAAACGAATTGTCATTAGATGGCTTTGTAATATGTTCAGATGGTTCAGCTGGCGACCATGCTGATGATTGGTTTTCTTATGCAAATTTACAAGCTTCTCCTATAGAGGAAACCGCAATTAAGGATAATACTGATCAATTTGACAGTAATTGGTTTACTAATAACCGTCTGACCCGACTTCATTTAAGTATTTCTAGTGCATGTAACGAGCATTGCGTTCACTGTTATTTCCCTTATCACACAAAGGGAGAAGTAATGACTAAAGAATTATTTGATGAGATTCTTGCGCAATGTCAGAAATTGAATGTCCTAAACATAACAATGAGTGGTGGGGAACCGATGCAGAACCCTCATTTGAAATATTTTATACAAAAATGCAGAGAAGCTAATCTTTCAATCAACATTCTCTCTAATCTTATATCTATTACAGACGACATCGTTGAGGAATTTAAAAGAACGCCTCTTCTTAGCGTTCAAACCTCACTTTATTCTTTAGACGAGAGTATCCATGATTCAATTACAGGCGTAAAAGGCAGTTGTGCCCGAACTAAAAAAGCGATTAAGACCCTTTACCATCTCAATATACCCATGCAGATTAATTGCCCAATAATGAAACAAAACAGAAACACATTTCATGATGTTTTAAGTTGGGCAAAATCGTACAATATTGAAGCCAGCAGCGACTACATGCTTTTTGGCTGTTTTGATGGTTCTCGTAAGAATCTGCGATTCAGATTAGAATTACCTGAAGTTGAATCGTTGATAAATGAGCTGCATACAAAAGATTCTAATCCTGTCAAAGAAGAATCGCCATCTCTGAAATCCATATGTCCGGTATGCTACAGCTCCTTATGTATTTCTTCATTGGGTAAAGTATATCCTTGCGAAGGTTGGCAAAGTCGTATATTGGGTGACGTTAATAATCAATCAATTAGTGATATTTGGAAGAACTCATCTGATGTCTTAGCATTAAGGAATTTAACCCTAAACGATTTTCCTAAATGTAAGAATTGCGAAGATAAAGAGTATTGTTCTATATGTCTTATACGGAATGTCAATGAAAGCGAATATCTTGATTGTAAAGATGTCAATCCATATTTCTGTGCAATTGCCAAAATTAAACGACAAATAATGAGCAAATAATATAATCTCAAGCTAACATTCAACAGCCAACTGATGGGCTATTTGTCTTTGTGAAAATTATGGCAGATGTGAAGACACCTGAACAGCGAAGCCGGAATATGGCGGCTATCAAGGGGAAGGATACGAAGCCGGAGATGATTGTGCGGAAGTATCTTTTCTCTCGGGGGCTGCGGTTCCGTGTTCAGGTCAGAAAGTTGCCGGGCACACCGGATATTGTCTTGCCAAAGTATAAGACGGCAATTTTTGTGAATGGTTGCTTCTGGCATGGGCATGAGGGATGCAAGTATTTCCGGTTGCCAAAGTCCAATGTCGAGTTCTGGAAAGAGAAGATTGAGCGCAACATAGAGCGTGATAGGGAATCTATGCAGGCATTACTTGATTTGGGATGGAAAGTAGTACGTGTATGGGAATGTGAACTGCGCAACAAGGCGAACCGCGAGGAAACACTCAATAAGATTTATACTAGCATCACATCGCCTGATGGAAGCTGTTATAGCTTTGAAGAGACCGATGTGCCAATAGCAGCAGAACCTGAAGCTGACTATTTCAGATAATATTTCATTGCATGAAATGCAATTTATTGAAAGCGCCATTCAATTTTGTGGCATGACATAACTGACTTTTCGGTAAAAATCATTAACTTTGCATTAATGAACAGGACAAAACATCATGGGCAAAGATATAAACCGAATCAAAGTCATGCTTGTGGAGAAGAAGCGGACTAATAAATGGCTTGCCGAACAACTCGGTAAAGATCCCGCCACTGTCTCCAAATGGTGCACAAACACAATTCAACCGAGCCTCGACACCCTTCTCAGGATAGCCGAGCTCCTTGATGTGCAGATTCAAGAACTCGTAAGAATGCCCGAATAATAATGGCTAAATTCACTTTCATAGACTTATTCGCAGGTTGCGGAGGCCTTTCCGAGGGCTTCCTTACTACTGGCAAATTTAAGTCATTGGCTCATGTTGAATGGGAGATGCCAATGGTCGAATCTCTGAGAAATCGCTTAGTCAAGAAGTGGGGTTACTCAGAACTGGAGGCCAAAAGAGATGTTATTCATTTTGATATTCAGAAAACAGATGAACTATTAAATGGTAATTGGTCTGAGGATACAATCGACTTATATGGTTCAACAAACGACTCAGATATCTGCTTAAGCGGTCTAAAAGGGCGTATTGGTAATTCTCCTGTGGATATAATAATTGGAGGCCCACCTTGTCAGGCTTATTCAATTCATGGTCGTGCGCAGGATAAGAACGGCATGAATGATGATTATCGGAATTACCTTTTTGAGAGTTTTGTAAAAATTGTCAATGCATTTAAACCTAAACTTTTTGTATTTGAAAATGTGCCCGGAATGTTGAGTGCACATCCAGGAGGCGTTAAGGTTACAGAACGAATTTATGAGGCATTCGCATCAATTGGATATGTCATACGAAAGCCGGAAGAACTTGGGAAGTGTATTTTTAATGCGCTTGATTACCACGTTCCTCAGGAACGTAAGCGAGTCATTTTGATTGGTATTCCTCAGAATTCCATGTTGAAATTAGATGATATTTATTCGTCCATTGACAGTTTTGCAAAAAAAGGAGAAGTCTTGACGGTAAGAGATGCTCTGGGAGAATTTCCGCCGTTATATCCGTTGTCTCAACCGAAAAAGATTGGTCGTAAAAACATTTCACATACGACAAATCCCGACTCGAACTATACACAACATGATGCTCGTTACCTAAGTCTCCGTGATATAGAGGTGTATCGCCGTTGGGTTACTGAAAAACTAAATTATATATCTCAAAAGGAAAAGATTGATTTCTATTTTAACGTAACCGGACATCATACACTTTACGCAAAATATAAAAGTCTGGATTGGGACAAACCTTCTCAAACAGTCGTAGCTCATCTCTGTAAAGATGGCCATATGTTTATACATCCCGATGCTTCGCAGGCCAGAAGTATCACCATTAGGGAAGCTGCGACTTTGATGACTTTCCCTATGGATTTTGATTTTATTGGTTCAAATGCCATGTGCTACAGAATGATAGGCAATGCAGTGCCGGTTCTTTTCGCACAGGGTATTGCAAATGGTATAGCAAAAGTTTTATCATGAACATTTTAATAGCATGTGAAGAAAGTCAGGCTGTATGCAAAGCCTTCCGAGAGAGAGGTTTTAATGCATTCAGTTGCGATATACTGGAGTGCAGCGGAGGACATCCGGAATGGCACTTTCATCAAGATGTTTTTGAAATCATAGCCAATAAAGGTGGACATCTGGAAAATGGACATGAATACTTTCTGCCAAGTGGTGAAGAATGGGATCTAATGATAGCTCATCCGCCATGCACATACCTTTCTGTCAGTGGCGCACGATGGATGTACCATCCCGATGACGCGCATCTGCCTGTTTCTGAGAGACGTGAGCACCCCAATCATATTGGCCGCAGACAAAAACAAAAAGAAGCCATAGAGTTTTTTCTCCGTCTTACAAAAACGGGTATAAAACATTGGGCTATTGAGAACCCAGTTGGAGTTATGAACTCCAACTATCGTAAACCTGACCAGACTGTTCAGCCTTTTTGGTTTGGTGACTCTGCTTCCAAAAAAACCTGTCTTTGGCTACACAATTTGCCGCCACTTGTTGCGACCAATATTGTAGATCCCGGCGAAAGAGTTGTGTTATCAAGTGGACGCTCTCTGCCAAAATGGTATTCAGACTCATTCAACACAAGAATATCTACTGAAGAAAGACGGAAACTAAGAAGTAAAACATTCCCGGGTTTTGCGCAAGCAATTGCTGAACAATGGGGCAAATTTATACAGCAATGATTTACATACAACGTGTAAGAAGCAATGATATTGGTGAAGACTATGGCAAGCAAGTCGAACTTGGCAAAGTCTTCATGTCCCATCATAATTGGGAAACGGGAGAAATACCCGTAGTCTTGACTTTCCGTGCACTCTCGGAAAGCCAAATGAATATGAATGGGACTAAAATCAAAACGTCTTTTAAGGTAAGAGGTGATGAACGAGGCGGCGACCGAATAGGCGTTGATTGCAAAGAATATGCAAATCAGGATAGAGTTTGCGTTCTTAAGCAATTCCTGACAGAGAAACTTCACCTAAATCCGGGAGAGGATTACTTTATCCTTGAAGATGTTGGGAATGATGGGCGTTCATTTAATCTCTATGGAGTACATTCCTCTGAAATTCCCGCCACCGTTCTTCTTGACAAATTTAAGGGTCAAGTGGTAGATATGGATGAACCACAGGAGACTGAAACAGCGAAAAATGCTCAGCCTATTCAAGTCATTTATTACGGTGCTCCTGGCACAGGCAAATCATTCACCATTGATGATATGACCGACGATAAAAATTCTGTGCGCACAACGTTTCACCCTGACAGCGACTATGCTTCATTCGTGGGTGCATATAAACCTACTATGGAGGACGTTCCCATTTCGGCCACTTATCAGACAAAGGAGGGCAGTTACGGAGAATATCTCACAAAGACAGAAAAACATCCCGGTACAGAGCGCAAGATTGTCTACAAATATGTGCCTCAGGCTTTCCTGAAAGCATACGTGGCAGCATGGAGCAATCTTGACACACCTTATTTCCTCATAATCGAGGAAATCAATCGCGGCAACTGCGCTCAGATTTTCGGCGACCTTTTCCAGCTGCTCGACCGCAATAGCGAAGGAAGTTCTTCTTATGCAATCCACGCTGACGAGGATATCGCTCAATTTTTGAGCGACGATCCCAAAGGTTTTGGCCAGTTATCAGATGAACAGAAAGATGCTATAAACTCATATGTTCTCCATAAGGACAGCGGCAAATCTCAGATGGTCGGTCCGGATATTCTAGCAGGCAAACTTCTGCTTCTACCGCCCAATCTGCACATCTGGGCTACGATGAATACCTCCGACCAGTCGCTCTTTCCAATCGACTCCGCTTTCAAGCGTCGTTGGAATTGGGAATATGTGCCCATCGAGTACGACAAAAAAGAATGGCATATTCAGGTCGGCGATAAATACTATAATTGGGGCGACTTCATTGCCGCCATCAATCCTATCATCTATGACCTGACTAGTTCGAGCGACAAACAGATGGGATTCTTCTTTGTCAAGCCCGACAAGGCATCTGATGAAAAGCTCTCCGATAATAACATTATTTCTGAGAAGCTTTTCATCAATAAAGTGCTGTTTTACCTATGGACCGACGTTCTTAAAGACTATGACGTTAGCGAGGAACCGTTCCTCGTAAAGGACTCCAACCCTCAGCGCGCTTACCGCTTCGTGGACTTCTTTGATAAAGAACATTCATACCTCCAGGAATTCATTTCCAAAGAAAAACTCGGCCTTAAGGAAGTTGAGATTCAAGTCGAGGTCGCTGACATGGACGGCGAACAAAAGGTAGCAAATGGTGTGAACGCCAGGGTTGACGGAACGAAATGCTGGACCATAACTCAGACGTTATATTATACCCTGCGCGCAATTGCTCCGGAATATGATTATCAGCAAATTAAAGATTTGCTGAAATCTCATCTCAACCGCGACGTCGACGAAGTTATCAAGACAATACCCGAAGGCTATACTAAAGAGAACCGATGGCTGGACTTTAACCCGCTTCAATCTGCCGACGGTCAGACTTTCGTTATAACCAATCAGTGGAAGAAAGATTTCATCCCTTCAATCAAGCAGCTTGCTTCTGATTTAGGAGTTGAATATATTGATTATAACGACCCCGCCGCAGCACAAGCTCCGAACGGACAAGCTCATGGCGATGCCAACGGCAGTCGCACTCTTGACCGTTATTCCGTTAACGGCCAGGGAAATTTCCTTATGGGACCTGCGGCCACCGAGGCAATGAAAATTTACATCGACAATAATCCTGACCGCACTGCTGCTGAAATCGTCGCTGACTGGTCGGTTTTCAACCGTCCGAAAGTCTACACTGAGGAACAGTACGAAGCCAAAAAGGCCCTATCGAAAGATTCTCGTATCGATAAGAAGCACACGCGCTTTGAGCTTGCTAATGGTGAGGCTCTTTATATGTCTGTTGGCTTCATACCTTTGTCGATGGCCGACTTCATCAATATTCTCGACACCAAGGACTGGAACATTGAAATCCGTAAGATAAACTGATGCGACTACTGATTGAAGATTATCCGTACAAGGTCACAAACGAACTCGAGAAAGTTCTTGACGGCCTTTTCACCCTTCAGAACGTTAAGGGTGAAATCGCCGTGAGCTATGTCGGATACTACTACAATCCGAAAATTCATGATGTCGTTTTCGTTCTGCCTAAGGTAATCATTGATAAAGACGGCAAAGCCTTCAAGCGATATGACCCTAACGAAATCGTCAACGTCGACGAAGCCGACATCGACGATAATATACGTAAATTCCTTTACGAATTTGCTGTTTGGGTCCATCGTGCCATTGTCGTTTTCAAAGACTCCAACGTTAAGAGCGAGATAGTTCACTCCAAACAAATTGAATCGGAAGGCCATGGCGCTAAGAAGAAAAGCAACACCATGCTTGATATTATTCTTGCGCTGCTCCGGTTCAATAAGGAAAACAAATCGTTCTTCACTTTTATATTGAAGAACATCCACTCCGGGTTCAATAAAATAAACTGGAACAAGACTATCTCTCGCACCTCCGCCTCCATTGAAGGAGATTCGCCCCTCTATCTTAACCCGGTTAACAAGAAACGGCAAATCAACTTCGATGAAGAACTCATTGTCATTTTCTTTTCGATCCTTCAATATGTCAGTAAGCGTTTCGGATTCAAAGCCGAGATTCCGTTCGGCTTTCCTCTGATTAACGGCGGACGTTTCGATAAATACATCAAAGGTTTTGGCCGCAAACGTCTGCGCCAGATTAAATATAAGTATTTCTCAGACACCGCCCTGAAACTGTGGAACCTTTGCTACGCCTTTTTTGACAAAACCTATCAGCTCAACATCAGCGCTACGCAAAGCGAATATCTCCTTGTCAATTCTTTCCACATCGTTTTTGAGGCAATCATCGACGAGCTGATTGGCGACCATGATATTCCTAAAGGGCTTCAGGAACAAGCCGACGGAAAACTCGTTGACCATTTCTATACCTACGAAGGGCTGCTTATCAACCGCAAGGAAAATAACGACATCTACTATATCGGAGATTCCAAATATTACAAGATAGGCGGTTTCCCTGTCGGCGAGTCAGTATATAAACAATATACTTACGCCCGCAATGTCATTCAGTGGAATCTCAACCTTTTTCTCTCTCCCGAAGAAAAGCGAAAGAAGATCGAGCCTAAGTTCTCTGACATCCGGCTCCGCGATGAAGAAACCGAGGGCTACAACGTTATCCCGAATTTCTTCATTTCCGCCGACATAGACCCGATTGCCTTAGATTATAAAGACCGCACTTTAGAACACAAGCCACAGCCGGAAATTAACCGTCAGTTTGAGAACAGGTTATTTGACCGTGACACGCTCATACTTTCGCATTTTGACGTTAATTTCCTGCACATCATTGAGCTTTACGCCCAGAATAATCCTGGCCGCAAATCTTCTTACAAATCCAAGGTCAGAGAGCAATTCCGTGCCGCTATACAGGAATTATTAAAAACAAAATTTGAGTTTTATGCGCTCCAGGCTCATGACGACGTTGATGCCGGCGCATATTTCAAAGCTCACTTCCAGGACACCTTAGGCAAAACCTTCCGGCCTTTTGCCAACGATAATATTTACTCTCTCGCCCTCGATAAATCTGAGAAATATAAGGCGGAAAACGACGAGCTGCTGGCGCGTCTGCGGCAGAATTTCTTTGTGGTCGAATGCCCGCTCGGTGACGAACCGACCGGAATTATTACGGCCAAACGTGCCGAAGTCGGTGATGTCGAAAGCCCCGATGGAATGGGCAAATTCCTGACTTGTCTTGTGCGCAAGGAGGAAACCGGAGAAGACAGTCGAAAGAACATTGCAAAGCTCTATCAGTTGTTTTACAACCACGAAGCAGAAGGAGCAACCTATGTTATGCTCAATATGCCCGGAGGTGATATTTCCGATGCCAAGTACCTTTTGCCTCTTATCGACAACACAATCGACGGATATTATGACATTGAACGCATCTCGTTCGGAACACGCACAAAGATAACGAAAGACGGACAATCAATCCCGAATTATCCGACACTTCGTATCAAGATAGGCGCTTACCATCCGCTCGAACACCGTTGTACCGAGGGCATCGTGCCTCGCATGGCAAATCAAATTTGGAGTTACTCCCAGCTCCAAAATGTCATGACTAAGTCAGACGGCTATGGGAATTCAGGATCCACTCTTTTTAAAGTCGAAGAACCGGAAGAACCGTATGGCAATTCCTGCAATCTTATTGAAAAGGACTATATTGAAAACCCATTAAATTAAAAGATATGTGGTCAGATAAAGATACTGATAAAGACTTCTTAGGCTACGCCATACATGCTTCTATGCTTAAGGATGTTCTCCGTGAGCCTAATAACCTTCCGGTTACTATAGGCTTGTATGGCGACTGGGGTTGTGGAAAATCCAGCGTACTTAATCTTCTTAAGAAACAGATTGAAGATGACAAGGATATAAAGGAGCGTTCCATCGTTATATCTTTTGACGGATGGGCTTTTGAAAGTTTTGACGATGCAAAAGTCTCTCTTATCAACGGAATTATAACAGCCTTAAAGGACGAAAAAAGATACTCGGAGGAAGTTAAGGAAAAGGTTACTGGATTCTGCAATAAACTAAAGAGCACATTATTTTCAATGCGCGCCTTAATTTGGGGCGTAAAGAATATCGGACCTCACATTGGGATGGCAATAGCAACCCATGGAGCCTCAATAATTCCGACTGCAATAGAATTAATTAAAGAGAATAAAAGTAAGGCTCTCAAATATCTGGAAGATACTCTCCATAATCTCAATCAAGAAGAAGCTTATGAAGCAGTTCATCAATTCCGCAAGGATTTTGAGAAATTGGTAAATGCTACTGGAATGGATAGGATTGTGGTATTAATTGATGATTTAGATCGATGTCTTCCACGCCACATTATTGAAAATTTAGAAGCAATAAAACTTTTCTTAGATGTGCCTAAGGTAGCTTTTGTTATTGCGGCAGATGAAACCATTGTTTCTTCTGCTATCCGCTCAGAATTACCTACAATCTATGAGTTGTCTGATGAAGATAAGAACGGTGCTGAAAAAAAGAACAGTGCTGAAAAAATAGGAAGATATTACATGGAGAAGTTTATTCAAATACCGTATGTTCTTCCCAAATTAGGCGACTCTGAAGTTGTAACATATATCACTCTGTTATTTTGCCAATCTTTATTGCCAAAGACCGCTTTTGATAAAGTCTATGATGCCTATCTTCAATTCTCATTGACAAATAAAAATGAAGCGTTTGATACTGCTGCAATTCCGTCATTAGATGAAAACAAGCAAGAATATGATGAAGTAATTCATACAACAGCATTTATTTCCCAATTTGCACCGATAATTTCATCTACCTTACGTCGTAATCCCAGACTTATAAAACGCTTTTTGAACGCATATGAATTGCGCGTAAGATTGCTAAATCAACTAGAGATTACCGATGCGGAGTCAAAATATGCGCTCTTAAAACTAATGCTCATAGAACTCAATAATGAGGAACTCTTCAACATTTTGCATTCTTACGCAATGAAGACTAAAAATTCTTCTGAAGAACTTCTTCAGTTAGAAGCTTATGCCCAAAACCGTACGGGCACAATTCCTGACTCTAAATGGGATGAAGGAATCATTCTGGATGTGATTAAACATGAGCCTTTATTTAGCACCGTCAATTTGCGAGAATTATTCTGGGTGTCAAGAGATAAACTTATTAACGGGATGAATAGTCAGACCTTAATTCCTAAATGGATTAAAGATGCTGTAGTTCTCATGACACAAGAGGAAGTAACACAAACGGAAGTAGAAGCCGAGTGGACTAGAATTCAACCCAAATTGGGAGAGAATGGACTTCAGGATTTCATTGCTGAACTAGAAAGACATATTTTAGTTCATCCCGATTCGCATGAAACACATTTAACCTATTTAATTCTTTCTGAGAAGGATGATAAATTCTATTCTTCTTATATTAAAATGTGCACAAGAATAGAATTCCAGTCATTGATGCTCTTCTCTCTTAAAAACCAATTTGGGCAACTGTTGAATAACCACAAAGATGATATCGAATTGCTTAGGATTATTAAATCCAATGAGCAATTGCGTAAAGCTCTTAATATAGACAAGTAATATGGGCACATCACAAAGACATAGCCCATCTGTAACGGGCGATCCCAATTGGGGACAAAGTTCTCAGGCTATCACTCAAACTGCAAAGGATGTTGTTGAATTAGAGTCTCTATCTTCTTTAGAGAATCTTTCCAATAGTCAAGTAAAACGTATTGGTATCCTTGACAAAAGGATACATCGGAATATTTCCAAGGCTATTTCCAGACTTGTGAAAGCCTCTGGCGGGAAAGATAATGTCATAGGCGGAAAATCTAATTCCTTTGGAAAACGAGGAATCTCTTATGGGATTGGACTCTATGATGTTTTTCGCAGCATTTCAGAAAAGGGACTTTCAGCATGGTTGGAATCAAAAGGATATGACCTTCGTTCTTACAACACATCAGAAATATTGGATCTTCTGTTCGATTATATCTGTGAGCCTGGTACAACGTTAGAAGATACTGCGGCCAATGATGCTTTACGACTTTTGTTCAGAAAAATCGAGAATGAGGCTCTCAAATTGGGAATCTCTCTAGAAGAACTTCTCAAGGGACAGCCTGGATTGGATCGAATAAGAGATTACATTGATGATTTTTTTGGCAACTACATTTATATAATGATCCGTTAAAAATTCAACATATCGGCTAAACGGTTTCTGCCACTATGCCAAAGAGTTCTTTGATAAGTTTAGCATTAAAAGTTCTGTT
>CAJLWO010000017.1 GCA_905210435.1 uncultured Bacteroidales bacterium | reverse complement strand
GAGCCGCACAACAAGACGCCGCGGCTGTTGCTATGGCGTATAGAACAGTGGATTAAGGATGAACAATGGTCACCGGCGCAAATTGCCGGCACCCTGGCCAAGGAAGGGATACGCATCTCTAAACAGACTATCTACAATCACATACATGCTGACAAAAGCGGCGAGCTGCTTGCCAATACCAGACACAAAGGGAAGTATAACAAAAAGTCGAAAAAAGAGCGCAAACCGACCAAGGCTACTAATATCCCGAACCGCACCAGTATCCATGACAGGCCCAAAGAAGCCGACGGTTCGCGTTTCGGCGATTGGGAGATGGATCTCATTATCGGCAAGGACGGCTACGGAGCCATTTTAGTTCTCGCTGAAAGGAATACCTCATACTGCATCATCGAAAAGCTGCCTCATGGGAAGAACGCAAAAGAGATAGCCAAAGCCGTAATCAGGCTGCTGTATGCCTATCGGCTTACAGGCGTACTGACCATCACAACTGACAATGGAGGCGAGTTCGCAGCACATCAGGAGATAACCCAAGGGCTCAAAGGCGTTGTCGTGTATTTTGCCGATTCATATTGCTCATGGCAGAAGGGACTGGTGGAATACACAAACAAACTCATTCGGCAGTATATCCCCAAAGGTACTGACTTCGACAATGTTACACCACAATTCGTCAGGAAAGTACAGACCAAATTAAATAGACGACCACGGGAGAAACTAAATTTCTCAACCCCGACTGTCGAATTTTTCAAACATTTTCGCTAATATTGCACTTGCCCTTGGACTCTACAGATTACTTTTGGGAGAATTTTTGGGGAGATTTGGATATGGGTGGATTTCGTGGAGTGGGGAAAATTGTGTAAATTTGCGGGTGATATGAATAATTACGTGTGGGATTATCGCGTAGGATTATGAAGAATTGCGCGTAGAAAGAGTATGAAGATAGGTAATATCGATTTGGGAGAGAGGCCGGTGATGCTGGCGCCGATGGAGGATGTCACGGATACGTCGTTCCGCACTATATGCCGCGAACTGGGGGCAGATATGGTCTATACGGAATTTGTGTCGGCCGACGCTCTTGTACGCAATATCTCTGCTACTACACGCAAACTGGAAATCAATCCGAAGGAACGTCCGGCCGCAATACAGATATACGGCCGCGAAGTCGGGCCGATGGTGGAGGCGGCGCAGATAGCGCGTCAGGCCAATCCGGAGATTATCGACATCAATTTCGGTTGCCCGGTGAAAAAGGTAGCGGGCAAAGGTGCCGGCGCCGGAATGCTGCGCGACATTCCCAAGATGCTTGAGATAACGCGTGCCGTGGTCGACGCAATGGATATACCGGTCACTGTCAAGACACGACTTGGGTGGGACCATGAGTCAAAAATAATAGTCGACCTCGCGGAGCAGCTGCAGGACTGCGGCATACAGGCGCTGACGGTGCACGGCCGCACTCGTTCGCAACTCTACAGCGGCACGGCCGACTGGGATATGATAGCGGCGGTAAAAGCCAATCAGCGGCTCAAGATTCCGGTGATAGGCAACGGCGACATCACCACGCCGGAACTGGCGCGGACGGCTTTCGAGCGTTCGGGCGTCGACGGCATCATGGTGGGACGTGCGTCGATAGGTGCGCCGTGGGTGTTCCACGACATCAGGGAGTATCTTGAAAAAGGGGAATATACACCCCTGTCGCTTGAACAGAAGTTCAGGATACTGCGCCGACAGATTACGGAAAGCATCGAGCGCATCGACTCCTACCGCGGCATACTCCATATCAGGCGCCATCTTGCGGCGTCGCCCCTGTTCAAAGGGATACCAAATTTCAGGGAGACGCGCATAGCGATGCTCCGCGCCGACACTCCCGACGAACTGATGGACATTATCGACAGAATAGAGCAGTTACTTTCGTCAAACTCAACTCACTCAGTATGAAGCACATTTTTATCACATTACTCACACTTGCAGCCCCGATAATCGGGATGGGACAATCGACACAACGCTATGAGCTGAAAGTCAACGACTTCAAGGAGCTACGCGTAGACAATGACATAGCCGTAGACTATTATTGCAATCCCGACTCGGCAGGATATGCGGTGTTCACCGCCACCGACGCACAGTCGGGATGGGTGCTTTTCGACAACAACGGCCGCGGCAAGCTGTCGGTGCAGACCGACACTGACTATCCCGCGGGAGAGAAGATGCCGCGCATACGGGTCTACTCGTCATCGCTCGAGAAAGTTGTAAACAGCGGTGACTCGCTGGTGAAAGTATACAATCTGCCGGCGGCCGACAAATTCAAGGCCGTGCTCATAGGCAACGGACGCCTGTCGGTACCGGGTGTGGAGGCTTCGACCGTAGAGGCATCAATCCATTCGGGCAACGGACAGCTTACCATCGAGGGACGATGCACCGAAGCCAAACTGCATCTCGTTGGCACCGGCACTATACTCGCCGACCGCCTCGAGGCCGTCAAAATCAAGGCAACAGTGGTAGGCACGGGGCATATAGGATGCTCACCGTCGGAGGCAATCACCGTAATGGGTGCCGGAAGCGGAAGCGTGCTCTACAGGCAGGCTCCCCCCACTATCAAAAGCCGCGGCGTAGGGATAAAGCATTCAGTAATGTAATGCAGTGACGCCAATGTCGCAGCCATCGCTGAAACATCTTACCGCCAAGTCGATAAAATGGAATATTATCGACCGCGTATCCTCACAGCTGCTATATGCCGTGACAGGCATCATACTGGCACGTGAGCTTTCGCGCGAGGCATTCGGTCTGATAGGAGCGCTGACGATATTCCAGTCGTACGCGCTGATGATGGTAGACAGCGGTTTTTCGTACGCGCTGATACAGCGCAAACGCCCTACGGAGACGGACTACAGTTCGGTATTCTGGTTCAACCTGCTGATTGCCGGCATATTATATGTAATACTTTGGTTGGGCGCGCCGCTGATAGCCGATATGTTTCAGGGCGACGAGCGGCTGATACCGCTCAGCCGCGTGATGTTCCTGTCGTTCATCGTCAATGCCACGGCGATAGTGCAGACCAACCGCCTGATGAAGCAGATGAATTTCAGGCCGATAGCCATCACCAATACCCTCGGGCTGATAGCCGGGGGCGTGGTCGGGATATGGCTTGCCGTGAGCGGATACGGCGCGTGGGCTATCGTGTGGCAGACAATCGCCTTGCAGGGCGTAAAGAGCCTGTCGCTGTGGATTTACTGCCGCTGGTGGCCGCAGATGTCGATGTCGTGGAAGGCATTGCGCTCCTTTTTTAAAATCGGCGGCAATATGATGATGACGACGTTTCTGTATGTCACTTTCCAGAATATATATTCGTTTTTCATAGGCAACCGGGTGGGACTCGTGCAGCTCGGTTACTATACGCAGGCCGACAAGTGGAGCAAACTGGGGATAGCGTCGATGACGCAGGTGCTGTCGTCATCATTCCTGCCGGCGCTGTCGGAGGTGCAGGACGACGAGGTGCGATTCAGGCGCGTGGTAACAAAGATGAACCGTTTCACGGCCTATCTGCTGTTTCCCTGCATGATATTCCTGATAGTGCTTGCCACGCCGATGTTTCATGTGCTGTTCGGCACCAAATGGGATGCTTCAATCATATTGTTCCAGCTGCTGCTGATAAGGGGCATTTTCACTGTAATCAATACGCTGTACAACAACTATATACTGTCATTGGGGCATTCGCGGGCGATATTTTGGCTCGAGGTGCTGCGCGACTCGGCGGCAGTGGTCGGCATTGTGCTGGCATTGCCGTATATATCGCTGGCCACGTATGACAATGCGGTGTACGGGCTTACGATACTGCTGTGGGGCCAGGTGGCGGCTTCGGCCATCACGTGGGTGGCTACACTGATTGTGACGGCCCGGATTACCAGAATCAGCGCGTGGAGCTATATACGTGACATACTGCCCTATTTAATATCGTCGACGGCAATCGGCGCGACGGTTTGGGCGCTTACGTTTACCGGTATGGGGGATTTGATGTTGCTTGTATCGCAGGGGGTTATGGCAGCGGGGATGTATGTCGGCGTGAATGTGATGTTCCCGTCGAGGATACAGCGCGACGTATTCGGGTATCTCACAGGTAAGAACCGGGAACTGTAACGTCTTAAGGGAGGTCGAGGCGGAATACTATGCGCTGGACGCCGTCCTGCCAGCGGGAGGATGTAATGCGGAAGTTCCCTATTTCAGAAGTACGGGCTACGTGGGTGCCGGCACAGAGACATTGGTCGTAGTGGCCTATGTGGATGACTCTTACCGTGTCGGAGGCGTTGTCGGGGAGGCGGCTCATGTCGAAGCGTTGCATGGCTTCGGCCTGCGTGATGTATTCTTCGGTGACGGGAACATCGGCCTTGACGGCATCGTTGACGTAGGCTTCGAGGGAACGGAGGTCGGTGTCGGTAAGCGCTTTTTCAAGATGATAGTCGAGTTTGGATTTCGTACGTTCGATGTGGGCGCTGAATGCGCGGCCGCATCCGAAGCGACGTGCCATCTCGCCGTTGAGCAGATGCTCGGCGGAGTGCATGGGCGGAAATTCCTGTTTGTTGTGGGGGTTGAGTTGCATTGCGAGTTTTTTTGGGGGGGATTAAGTAGCTATTATAGCTAAGGTAGCTATAATAGCCATTGTAGCTTTTTAGAAAAATTATTGGGGGTGGATGCAGGTAGTCAGGTGGTCGTTGATGAAGCCGGCGCTTTGTAGGAAAGCGTAGCAGATTGTAGTGCCGAAGAATTTAAAGCCGCGGCGTTTCATATCTTTCGCTATGGCGTCGGAGAGCGGAGTCGAAGCGGGCAGTTCTGATAATTTTTCGAAATGATTGACAATCGGCTTTCCGTCGGGAAGGAATGAAACGATATAGTTGTAAAAACTGCCGTAGGTGTCGACTATGGATAGGAAACAGCGGGCGTTGGTGATGGCTGATTTGATTTTCAGGCGGTTGCGGATTATGCCGTCGAAATGCATCAGACGTTCCACATCATCGTCAGTCATCGCGGCCACTTTGTGCGGGTCGAAATTATGGAATGCCTCGCGGTAAAAGGCTCGGCGGCGGAGTATTGTGAGCCATGTCAGGCCGGCCTGCGCACCTTCGAGAATGACAAGTTCGAAGAGCTTGTTGTCGTCAGTGACGAGACGCCCCCATTCATTGTCGTGGTAGGATATGTAATCGCGGTCGCCGGCGCACCATGCGCAACGGCCGTCAACCAAATCTTCTTTCATTTTGTTTATGGGAATGGTTATGTATGAAAAAGTGTACAAATATACGAAAATTTGTGTAAATTTGCGATTTAAAAGGCTATATGGTATAGTGATGCACAGTTCGTGAGTCAGATGATAAACCGAAAGGTGCCGTATGGGTTGCGGACGCACAGACCGTGCGTCCCTACAGATTGAGAATTATATATCAAAATTTTTGCAGTGAAATTGAGATTTTTAAGATATATTTTTGCCGTTATTGCGGTGGTGCTTGTTGCGGGATACGTGGCCGGTGCGCCGCGCATATCGCTTCTTACCGTGGGACCGGGCGAGGAGATGTATCAGCTCGAGGGACACACGGCATTGCGGATTCAGACCGATGAGGGGGAGGACATAGTGGTCAACTGGGGCATGTTCGATTTCAACGCGCCGAATTTCGCCTACCGTTTTGTCAAAGGGGAGACCGACTACTCCATAGGCATGACAAGCATGGCACGGTTCCTGGCCGAGTACGCGCATGAAGGGCGCTACGTCACCGAGCAGCCGCTCAATCTCACGGCCGAGGAGGCTGATGAGGCGATGAGGCTCATCAACATCAACCTGCAGCCTGAGAACAGGGAATACCGCTACAACTATCTGCTTGACAACTGCGCCACACGTCCGCTCGCCATTATAGAGAAAGCGCTTGCAAGTGACGGCGCGCGATTAGTGACCGACATGCCGGAGGAAGCGGTGACGATACGCGACGAGATGCGCAGGTATCACGCCGAATTTCCGTCGTACCAGCTGTTTATCGACTTCGCGTTAGGTTCGGGCATCGACCATGAGGCCACGGTGCGCGAGCGTGCTTTCGCTCCGATATTTCTGAGCGAGATGGCGGCAAAATCAGAAATCACAGCTGCCGACGGAGCAACGCGTCCGCTCACTTCGGGCACATATACCCTGCTCTATTCCAATATCGGCACGCCGTCGGAGGGGGGCTTTCCCGCATGGTTGGTTGTCGCGCTCATAACGCTCTCGGCCATCATTGTCACCGTACTCGACGTGAAGCGCAGACGGGTGTCGCGATGGTACGACGCGAGTTTCTATGCCGTAATAGGGCTATTAGGCTGTATCGCAGCATTTTTGGTACTTGTTTCGGAGCATGAGGCCACGTCGCCCAATATCAATCTGATGTGGGCCGACCCGCTGTGCCTTATAATTCCATTAATTATTTGGTTTAAAAAGTGTAAATGCATTGTTTTTTACTTCCAAATCATTAACTTTGCACTGGTTTTAATATGGCTGGCCGGACAACCGCTGTTTCACCAGTCGACCAATCTGTTGTTTATCCCGCTGGTGTGCAGCGATATGCTTCGCTGTGCCAGCTATATATATTTGAATAGAAAATGTCTCGACCGCACAAAAGCCTGACCATCAAACTCGTCGGAGCATTAGTAGCAGTGTCGGCAGTGTTACCGCTGTCGGCGCAGACTGCGTTGCCCCGCCGGCCGAAACTTGTGGTAGGCATTGTAATCAACGGACTGGAGATTGACAAGGTATACCAGCTTCGCGAACATCTCACCTCGGGGGGCTTCAACAAGTTGCTTGACAAGGGGGTGACATTCACCAACATAGAGTATGGAAGCCCGCTGGACGATGCCGCCGCCACGGCAGTGCTCGTGACCGGGGCCGCCCCGGCAGTCAACGGCATAGCGGCAAGCGAGGTCTACGACATAGCGAGCCGCACAGGGCGTCCGGTGCTCCTTGACACGTCGACGATAGGCAACTTCACCGACGAGACATTCTCGCCGAAAGCGCTGCGTGTGTCGACACTCGCCGACGAACTGCGCATAGACACATCGGGGCTCGGGATGGTGCACGCCATATCGCCCGACGCCACCACCTCGATAATCATGGCAGGGCATGCCGGAAACTCCGCCTGCTGGATTACGGACAAGACGGGGAAATGGGCATCGTCGACCTATTATACCGAGCTGCCCACCACGATACAGCAACTCAACCACATGCGTCCGCTCGCGGCACGTCTCGACACCATACGCTGGACGCCGACACTGCCCGACGGGGCATACAGCGAGCTGCCGTCGCACAAGAAGATATATTCGTTCAACCATACATTCGCAGGGGGCGATGCCGAGCGCTACGCCCGCTACAAGATGTCGGCGCCGGTCAACAGCGAGGTGACTTCGGTGTCAATCGATTTCCTCAAAGCGCTAAGCATGGGGAAACGCGAACCGGTCGACATGCTTGAGCTGAACTACACCCTGCAGCCCTACACCTACTCCAGTCAGCCCGATACGCGGGTAGAGCTTCTTGACTCGTACCTGCGTCTTGACCGCGACCTGGCGCGCCTGTTCGCCACGATAGAGGCTAAGGGGCCGGGGCTTGACAAGACGCTGATATGGGTGGCCGGAACTCCGGCATCGAACGCGTCGGTGAGCGACGAGGAGCGGTGGAACATACCGGGAGGCGAATTTTCGCCCGAGCGTGCCGTGTCGCTGCTTAAAGTCAATCTGATGTCGCTTTACGGCAACGGCGACTGGGTGACAGGATACTATAACAACCAGATATATCTCAACCGCGAACTTATACAGCAGCGGGGAAAGGATCTCAACGAGATACGCCGCGAAAGCGCGGACTTCATGCGGAGGCTGAGCGGCGTGACGTATGCCGTCACGATAGAGCAGGCTGTGGCTGCCAACGGGTCGGCCGATTCGCCGTTTCCCCCCGCACGCAATCTCGACATAGACACGGCCGGCGACATCATCATATCAATAGCGCCAGGCTGGAAGATAGTACAGAATGCCAATTCGGAAACCAACAAGACCGTAGAGCGTGTGAGGGTGTCGTCGTCGGCAGCATTCATAATGCACCCCGATGTGGACGCACGCACGATCGACACTCCGGTCGACGCACGCGTAGTGGCGCCTACGGTGGCAAGGCTGCTGCGGATACGATCGCCCAACGGGGCGAGACTGGCTCCGGTGAGGCTTTAGGGGGATAGCTGACAGGAGCTGATAGGGCTTATAGGCCCAATAAGGCCAATAGGGCCAACAGGCCTAATAATAGTCTAATTGGACTAAGAGGACTAATTAGTCTAAGAGGGTGATTTTTTCGGGATGGACGGGCGCAGTGCCCGGGCAATTTTAATTCAGATAAAAAATAGAAACAACATATGTCATTAACTTCAATTTTAAGTAAATTTTTTGGCAACAAGTCACAGCGCGACTTAAAGGAGATACAGCCGATAGTCGATAAAATCAACGCTCTCGGACCGGAGATGCAGTCACTGACAGTGGACCAGCTGCGTGAACGCATCGACCTTGTGCGCGCCGACATCGCCGCAGCAATCAAAGCCGACGAAGAGACCATAGCCCAAACGAAAGAACAGGTTGACAGCCTGCCTTTCGACGAGCGCCAGCCCCTTTGGGACGAGATTGACAAACATGAGAAAAACATCATCGACACACTGGAGGACAAGCTCAACGAGCATCTTCCGGTAGTGTTCGCCGTAATGCGCGAGACGGCAGCCCGCTTCGCCCACAACGATACCATCGTCGTGAAGGCCACGCAGCTCGACCGCGAACTCGCCGCCAAAGGATATGACTTTGTAAGCATCGACGAGGACGGCAATGCCGTATGGCGCAACAAGTGGATGGCCGGCGGCAACCTCATCACGTGGGACATGATACACTACGACGTACAGCTCATAGGCGGTATCGTACTCCATCAGGGTAAAATCGCCGAGATGGCTACCGGTGAGGGTAAAACGCTTGTGGCCACGCTTCCGGTGTTCCTGCGCTCGCTGTCGCACCGCGGCGTCCATGTGGTGACCGTCAACGACTACCTGTCGAAACGTGACTCGGAGTGGATGGGTCCGCTCTATATGTTCCATGGTTCGACTGTTGACTGCATCGACAAGCATCAGCCCAACACCCCGCAGCGCCGCGCGGCCTACAACTGCGACATCACATTCGGAACGAACAACGAGTTCGGTTTCGACTACCTGCGCGACAATATGGCCATGACGCCCGGCGACTTAGTGCAGCGCAAGCACTATTACGCTATCGTCGACGAGGTTGACTCGGTGCTTATCGACGATGCGCGTACGCCGCTCATCATCTCAGGTCCGGTGCCGAAGGGTGACGACCAGATGTTTGACATGTTCAAGGCCAACGTGGAGAAAGTGGTACTCGCACAGCGCCGTCTTGTCAACCAGTTCCTCACCGACGCGAAAGAGAAGCTGAAATCACCCGACAAGAATGTGCAGAAAGAGGGTGCGCTCGCACTGTTCAGGGCATTCAAGGGACTTCCCAAATACGGCGCCCTCATCAAATTCCTCTCGCAGGAGGGTATGAAAAAGATACTTCTCGACACCGAGGCATATTATCTTCAGGACAACGCACGCGAGATGCCCAAGGCTACCGAACCGCTCTATTTCGTAATTGACGAGAAGAACCGTTCGGTCGACCTTACCGACAAGGGTATCGACGAACTCACGGGCAAGAGCAACGACCCGCAGTTCTTCGTGCTCCCCGACATCGCATCGCAGCTGTCGGAACTTGAAAAGATAGCCGACCTGCAGCAGCGTCAGGAGAGAAAGGACGAGGTGATGAACGACTATGCCGTCAAATCGGAACGCGTGCACACCGTCAACCAGCTGCTCAAAGCCTATACCCTGTTTGACAAGGATGTGGAATATGTAATCGACGAGGGCAAAATCAAAATCGTCGACGAGCAGACGGGCCGTATCATGGAGGGACGCCGCTACAGCGACGGACTCCACCAGGCCATCGAGGCAAAAGAGGGCGTTAAGGTGGAAGCCGCTACACAGACGTTCGCCACCATCACCCTGCAGAACTACTTCCGCATGTACCACAAGCTGGCCGGTATGACCGGTACGGCCGAGACCGAGGCCGGCGAATTGTGGGACATCTACAAACTCGATGTGGTGACGATTCCGACCAACCGTCCGGTGGCGCGTATCGACATGAACGACCGCGTATACCGCACCAAGAAAGAGAAATATGCAGCCGTAATCGAAGAGATAGTGAAACTGCGCGAGGCCGGACGTCCGGTACTCGTGGGTACGACTTCGGTAGAAATATCCGAGCTGCTCAAGCGCATGCTCGACCTGCGCAAGATCGACTGCCAGGTGCTCAATGCCAAGCTGCACCAGCGCGAGGCACAGGTCGTGGCACTCGCAGGCCAGTCGGGCACCGTCACCATCGCCACCAACATGGCAGGCCGCGGTACCGACATCAAGCTCTCGGAAACGGTGAAAGCCGCCGGCGGACTTGCAATCATCGGTACGGAGCGCCATGAGTCGCGCCGTGTCGACCGTCAGCTGCGCGGACGTTCGGGACGTCAGGGCGACCCGGGTTCGTCGGTATTCTTCGTATCGTTCGAGGACCAGCTGATGCGACTCTTCGCCACCGACCGCGTGATGAAGATGCTCGACCGTCTCGGTCTGCACGACGGAGAGATGATAGAGTCGAAGATGGTGACAAACGCCATCGAGAAAGCGCAGAAACGCGTGGAAGAGAACAACTTCGGCATACGTAAACGTCTTCTCGAATATGACGACGTGATGAACAAGCAGCGTACGTATATCTACGCGCGCCGCCACCACGCGCTGCTCGGCGAACGTGTAGGCATCGACATCGCCAACATGCTCTACGACACCATCGAGAACATCGTCAACAACTATCCGGAGGCCGATTACTACGAGGATATGCGTCTGGAGCTGATGCGTGTGCTTGCCATCGAACCGCCGTTCACCGAAGAGGAGTTCCGCAACATGGAGCGCGAAGACGCCATCAACGCGCTCTACGCCGCCGCCACTCAGGCGCTTGACCGCAAGAGCGAGCGCATCATCGAGATGGCAACCCCCGTCATCAAGGACTGGGTCGAGAACCGCAACGCCAAGGGCCTGATTATCGTGCCCATCACCGACGGCAAGCGTGTGTACCAGATACGCGTCGACATCAACAAGGCTTACGATACCGACTGCAAGCAGATAGTGAAGGAATGGCACAAGACCATACTGCTGATATGCATCGACGAACTGTGGAAAGAGCACCTGCGCGAACTCGACCAGCTGCGCCAGTCGGTACAGAACGCATCGTACGAGCAGAAAGACCCGCTGGTAATCTACAAGGTAGAGTCGTTCCACATATTCGAACGCATGCTTTCGGTGCTCAACAACAAGGCTATGTCATCGCTGCTCCGCGGCCAGATTTACATACCCAAGCGCGAGACTCCCGCCGAAGGCGAGGGTGAAAACGCCAATCAGGCACCGGAGCGCAAAGCGCCCGAAGTGCGTCAGGCGATGCCTGAACGCACCAACCCCAACAGCAACCTGAAGGCTACCAAGGATGAACTGCCCGGCGAGGCAGAAAGACGCGCCGGCGTGAATGCATCGCAAGCGCAGAAATCGCGTCCCGAGCCTGTCAAGGCAGGGCCGAAGGTAGGACGTAATGATCCGTGTCCCTGCGGGTCGGGCAAGAAGTTCAAGAACTGCCACGGACGCAACGAGAACATTTAAAATAAGGCGGGGGCGTTGCGCCCCCGCTATTATCTTATTTTCCAGCGGTTAATTATCGAGGATATTAATCGGGGAGTAGGATATATAATTCTTATAAGATTTATAAGTCTTATAGGAGTTATAGGGCCAATAGTCCCTATATGGCTTATTGGACTTATTGGGCTTATAGGAGTTATAGGAATTACAGGCGTTATACACCGGCCTTCTTTTTTATAATACAATACATGTTATCTGAGTTATAATCCGTTAAAAAGGAATTTCAATATGGACAATTTCAATATACCTGTCAATCCTGACCCTAACCGTGAGGGGCAGTTGTCGGAGATGCAGCAGCAACAACTTAAACGGCAGAAGCGAAACCGGATGATGATTATCGGCGGCGCGGTGATTGTGCTGTTGGCGTTACTCGCCCTGTTTTTTGTGATGATGTCGTCGAAAAACAAGGAACTTGAAGAATCGAAGAAGCAGGTTGAAGATACGCAGCAGCAACTTCTTGCCCAGCAGATGCAAATCAACGAACTCGAACTGTTGAAAATAGACGATGACTTCCAGCAGATGGAGGGTCAGACCATATTGCTCGCCAATGACTCGATTGTGGAGAAATATCAGGCTGCGCGCGCTCAGATTGAAAAGCTCATGACGGAACTTAACAATGAAAAGACCAAGAGCGCTGCACAGATAAAGAAACTCACCGACGAAATCAACACTCTCAAAGGGATACTGCGCGACTATACCGCCCGTATCAACGAGCTGATGGCGGAGAACGACCAGCTCAAGGAGGAAAATACGACAATCAAGAACCAGAACCAGCAGCTCAACAGCCGCGTGCAGGACATGACGCGCAAAAACGAGCATCTGACCGAACGCATGACTCTCGCCGAGAAACTCAACGTGACCGGCCTGACGCTGCGTGCGCTCAACAAGAAGGGGAAGAACGAGAAGAATATCACAAAGGCGACACGTCTTTGCGTGACGTTCACCATACCTCAGAACAATTCCACACCGGCCGGAGAAAAGACCATCTACATGCGTATCACGACACCTGAAGGCGACCTGCTGCCCGGAGGCGGTTCGTTCAGCTTCGAGGGCGCGACACTTCAGGCTACCGCTCGCCGCACCATCGAATATGCCAACGAGGAGATTGGAGGCGTGGAAATATACTGGGATGTCACTTCGACGCTCAATCCCGGCACTTATACGGTAGAACTGTTCTGCGACAATTTCCGTCTGGCCTCGCGTCAGTTTGAGATGAAGAAATAATTATGTTTGATGACATCATCAGGGAAATAACCTCTACGGAGGTGACAACCGCGTCGGCAATAGTCAAGCTGTGCGTGAGTCTGCTGCTGGGGAGCGCCGTCGGATTCGAACGGAAGCTAAAAGGACAGTCGGCAGGCATACGCACTTTCGCGCTTATATGCATGGGCGCCACGCTCGCCATGCTCATATCAATCTATGTGCCGCAGGAATATTTGGGTCTTAAGAACGGCGACCCGGGACGTATTGCCGCGCAGGTGGTGACAGGTGTCGGTTTTCTCGGCGCCGGAGCCATCATACAGATGAAAGGTTCGGTACGCGGTCTGACTACAGCCGCCGGAATATGGATGGTGGCTACGATAGGCATGGCTGTGGGGTTAGGAATGTACACGTTGTCAATCACGGCCACGCTGCTCATATTAGTGGTGTTGCACTGGTTCGAGCGCGTCGAGCACCGTACGGCAATGGGAGCCGAGTCACGAATTATACGCATGCTTATCAACTGTGTCGTGACTGACATCGAGGCTTACCGCGAAGTGCTCAGAAAAAACAAAGTGACTATCACCAACATGTATCTTGAATATGACTACGACGAGGAGGCCACGCGACTGAATTTCGTGGTACTGTTCAAGGAATCAACCGACTATATCAAGATATTCGAGCAGTTGCGAACACTCAACCCCACTCATTCCATTTCGCTTGCCAATCAGGTAAGCATTTGAGCAATTAGTAATTAGGAATGAGTAATTAGTAATTTTGAATTTTGGGGGATTTGAAGGGGATTGAGCGGGAGTAACCGGGAGTAATCGGGATTTAGCAGGAGTAATCGAGAGTAATCGAGGTTAATCGGGGTTGATTGGGAATGGAATTGGTTGGGGTGGTTATTGATATTGAATGTAGTTATGGATATTGAAAGTCTTATCACGGATCTGGCGTTCATTCTGATACTCGGAGCGGCTGTGACACTTTTGTTCAAATGGATCAAGCAGCCGGTGGTATTGGGATATATCGTCGCCGGATTTTTAGCAAGCCCCAATTTCGAGCCGCTTCCATCGGTGGCCAATGAGGCCAATATAGAGTTCTGGGCGCAGATAGGCATCATCGTGCTGCTGTTCTCGCTCGGTCTGGAATTCAATTTCAAGAAACTGATGAATACGGGTGGCTCGGCGGTGGTGACGGCCCTGATAATCGTGATAGGAATGATGTTCACGGGGTTTGCCATCGGCACACTGCTCGGATTCTCGTATATCAACAGTATATTCCTGGGCGGAATGCTTTCGATGTCGTCGACGACCATCATCATAAAGGCGCTTAACGACCTGGGACTTAAGCAGAAGAAATTTGCGGCGCTCGTGTTCGCCATACTTGTGGTGGAGGATCTGTTTGCGGTATTGATGATGGTAATCCTGTCGTCGATAGCGGTCAATGATTCGGTCGAGGGGTCGGAGATGCTGCTCAGTATCGGCAAACTCGTGTTCTTCCTGATAATATGGTTCTTGGTAGGAGTATTCGTGCTCCCGTCCATGCTCAACAAGACACGCCGTTTCCTCAACAACGAGACTCTGCTCATCATTTCGATGGGGCTGTGCTTAGGTATGGCGGTATTTTCGGTGGCGTGCGGATTCTCGCTCGCGTTGGGCGCGTTCGTGATGGGCTCGATACTTGCCGGAACGAGCTATGCCGAGCGGATAGAGCGCGTGACAATGCCGGTCAAAGACCTTTTCGGCGCTGTATTCTTCATCTCGGTAGGCATGATGGTACAACCCACGACCATCGTGGAATACGCCGGGCCGATACTTATACTGTCGGCAGTGGTGATTGTGGGTATGATAGTGTTCGGGACATTCGGCATGATTGTGACCGGGCAATCGCTCAAGGTAGCGATAGAGACGGGATTCTCTCTTACACAAATCGGCGAGTTCTCCTTCATCATAGCCTCGTTGGGTATGAGTTTAGGGGTACTCGAGCCGAGCATCTACCCTATCGTGGTGGCCGTGTCGGTACTCACCACATTCACTACGCCGTATTTCATAAAGATGGCCGACCCGTTCTATGAGATTGTAAAACGACATCTGCCCCGCAGACTGCATTTCCTCATCGACAGATACAGCAAAGAGGCCAACTCGGCCGACACTGCTGAACGCCAGTCGATATGGAAAGTTTTCATAAAACGCTACGTATGGCGCATGATGCTCTACTCGATAGTGCTCATCGCCATCACGCTGGTGTCGCTTAATTTCCTCATGCCGTGGCTTGCGAGCGTGATGCCGGATGGATACAAATATGTGGGCGCGGGAGTGACTATTTTAGCCATGTCGCCGTTCCTGCTTGCGCTGTCGCTGCCGACATCGAAGCGTGTGGCCGACAATGTGTCGATACCGGCGGGATACCGTGTGCCACGGGTGGTGATGCGCATATTCCGCCTGATACTCGTGCTGGCGTTCATTGTCAACATACTGTCGTCGATATTTTCGCTTACGGCGGGGTTTGCAACCGGAATCGCACTAATCGTGCTCGCGCTGTTTGTCCTCTCCGGAAAAGCTAAACAACGAGTAAGCGACATAGAGAACCGGTTCATCAACAACCTTAACGAGCGCGAATTGCGCCGTTCGGGCAAAAACAATTCCGTGGTATCTGACCTGCATCTGGCATATATGACAGTGGGCAACCAGTGCCCCATATCGGGAGAACGGCTGTGCAACTCGGGATTGCGGTCGCAGTACGGAGTCAGCGTGTCGAGCATAACACGCGGCTCGCAGTTCATACCTGTGCCCCGCAGCAATGACCGCATTTTTCCCGGCGACACGATAGGCATAATCGGCACCGACGAACAGATACAGCGCCTGCTTCCGGTCATAGAGAAAAATGATGAAGGGGAGGCGGCTTCGTCGACCTCGGCTGTAAGTTTCGGCATATATGACGTGCAACTCAGCGATATGTCGCCGCTGTGCGGGGCAAGTATCATCGACGCCGACATCCCCGACAAGTATTCGTCGATGGTGATAGCGGTGGAGCGTGACGGACATTTTGCCGAAAGGCTCGACAAGGTCATTTTCGCGCCGGGCGACAGAGTTTATTTCGCGGGACCGAAAGAGACCATTTATTCACTGACATGATAAATACACATTCCGCAGTTAAAAACCGCGGCTACTAACCTGACAAGAAATATTGAACAACAGCAGTGTTTTGCCAAGGAAAAGAAATTTGATTTCAACCAACATTAATATATAAAAGATAAAGATTATGGAAATAGGAGACAAGTTGCCGGAGGTGCTTGGCAAAGACCAGGACGGCAAGGAGATACGCACGGCCGATTTCGCCGGAAAGAAATTCATTCTGTACACTTACCCCAAAGACAATACTTCGGGCTGCACGGCCGAGGCATGCTCGCTGCGCGACCATCGCGACGAGCTGCGTGCTTTGGGATATGAGATAGTGGGCATCAGCAAGGATTCAGCCGCTTCGCATCAGAAATTCATCGAAAAGCATCAGCTCAATTTCCCTCTCATCGCCGATACTGACACTACTCTTCTGCAACAGCTCGGCGCGTGGGGCGAGAAAACGATGTGCGGCAGAAAGACAATAGGTACGCTCCGCACCACATATCTGATAGACGAGGAGGGTCGCATCGCCGACATATTCCTGCCGAAGCAGATAAAGACCAAGGAGCACGCCGAGCAGATTATCGCCCGCGTAAATAAATAGAGAGATATGATTGAATATATCAAGGGAAAGGTGACGGAGCTTACACCTACTTACGTCGTCATCGAGACAGGGGGTGTGGGCTACGGCATCAATATAACGCTGCCTTGCTTTACGGCACTCGAGGGGAAGGAGGAGGCAAAACTGCTTATCCACGAGGTGATACGCGAGGATGCATGGGTGTATTTCGGATTTCTCGAGGAAAGCGAACGCGTATTGTTCCGACTGCTTATCGGAGTGTCTGGCGTCGGGTCGAACACGGCACGCATGATATTGTCGTCGATTCCAACGCTTGAACTTGAGCAGGTCATCATGTCGGGCGACGTGCGCCGGCTTAAAGGAGTGAAGGGCATCGGGGCAAAAACGGCCGAAAGAATAATTGTAGACCTCAAGGATAAAATAAAACCGACTGACTCTACGTTATTAATACAGCCGGCGGCCACGAGCGCGGACTTCGACGAAGCTCTGGCTGCAATGGTGATGCTCGGCTTTCCACGTCAGGCGGCTCACAAGGTGCTTACAAAAATTTACAACGCCGAGCCGTCAATGAAAGTGGAGGCCGCCATAAAGAAGGCACTGACACTTATGTAATTCATAATTCATAATGCATAATTCATAATTGAGTTGAAGATGTGAATTTTTTATGTAATTCATAATGTATTATTCTGAATTTGTGTGATTTATGTAATTCATGTGACTTATGTGATTTATAGGTGATTGGTGGTTGGGGAAGGAAGGTGTAGTCGTTTATCAGACCAATGAGGCAATCGGAAAGACGGAATTCAAAATATAAGAAACAGAGAGCCGCACTATTGGCGGCTGTACTGTTGATTATGGCGGCCGTAGCTGTCAAGGCTCAGCGCATCTCCCCTACGGGAGTAAGTGCGCCGGCTTTGCCATATACGGTGGTGCCAGTTCCGTCAAATCCCGCCGATACGATAATGATGCCTTTCCCGGTGCAGCAGACCGTACCGGAGCGCTACGAGGATCTGATGGAGGACGAGATGGCGATGGACCTCTCTACGCCGTCGAATATCAAGACCGTGGCCGAATTTGACCCGGCGACAGGGATATACGTGGTGCGCACGAAAGTGGGCGACCACGAGATTGCCACACCGTTCATGCTCTCGGAGCAGCAGTATAACAACTGGCAGCTGCGCAAGTCGATGGAGGAATATTACCGCCGGCGCAACAGCGAGATATTCGAGCAGAAGGACAAGGAGCCGTTCAACATCCTCGACATGAATTTCGCCTTAGGACCGCTGGAGAAGATATTCGGACCGGGCGGCGTGCAGCTCAAGACCACCGGTTCGATACAGCTGAAGATGGGTATCAACTCCAACAAGACCGACAATCCGTCGCTGTCGGTGACATCGAGGCGCAAGACATATTTCGACTTCGATCAGAAGATACAGGCCACGATAGCGGCTTCGGTGGGCGACAGGCTGAAATTCAACATGACCTACAACACCGACGCTACATTCGATTTCGACTCAAAGAACCTCAAACTGGCCTACGAAGGTCAGGAGGACGATATAGTCAAGAGCATCGAGGCGGGTAACGTGTCGATGACTACGGGGTCGTCGCTCATACGCGGAAGCACGGCACTTTTCGGATTGAAAACCACGCTGCAGTTCGGCAAACTGACAGCCACGGCACTCGTGTCGCAGCAGAATTCGGAGTCAAAGACCGTCAACACCAAAGGTGGCGCGCAGACGACCAAATTCCAGTTCAACGCCGACGAATACGACCAGAACCGCCACTTCTTCCTCTCGCAGTATTTCTACCACAATTACGACAAGTTCGCCGCACGACTTCCGATGGTGATGTCGGGCGTGCAGATAACGCGTATCGAGGTGTGGGTGACCAACAAGAGCGGCAACTACAATGAGTCGCGCAACCTCGTGGCGTTCGCCGACCTCGGCGAGTCGGACTACCTTACCAGCAATTACTGGCAACCGGACCCGTCGCTGCCCAATCCGGCCAACTCGTCAAACAACCTGCTCAGCGTAATCAAGAATGACTATCCCGACGCCCGCAACATCAACACCGTGACGCAGGCGCTCGAACCGCTGCGCGCCTACGGCATAGAGGGTGGCAAGGACTATGAGAAGGTGGAGAGCGCACGACTGCTCACGTCGTCGGAGTACACGCTCAACACCACGCTCGGATACATATCGCTCCGCTCGGCACTCAACTCCGACGAGGTGCTCGGCGTGGCATTCGAATATACCTACAACGGCCGCGTATACCAGGTAGGCGAATTTTCGTCGGACATCACCACGACCAACAGCTCGCTCTACGTGAAGATGCTGAAGTCGACCACCATCGACACTCGCCAGCCTATATGGCGACTGATGATGAAAAACGTGTATTCGCTCGGGGCATACCAGGTGCAGAAAAACAATTTCCGCCTTAACATCAAGTATCTGAGCGACACGACGGGAACGCTCATCAACTATCTGCCGGTGGCAGGTCTCAACAACCAGTCGCTGCTGCAGGTGATGAACCTCGACCGCCTCGACAACAACCAGGAATCAAATCCCGACGGATTTTTCGACTTCATAGAGGGCTACACGATACAGGCATCGCAGGGAAAAATCATATTCCCGGTAGTGGAGCCGTTCGGCGAACACCTTGAGAAAAAGATAGGCAATCCGGCGATAGCGTCGCAATATGTCTACAAGGAGCTGTACGACTCTACGCTTGTGGTGGCGCGTCAGTTCGCCGACAAGAACAAGTTCGTGATGACCGGCGAATACCAGGCATCGTCGGGGTCGCAGATACGGTTGAACGCCATGAACGTGCCCCGCGGGTCGGTGGTGGTGACTGCCGGCGGCGTGAGACTGACCGAGAACTCCGACTATACGGTGGACTACTCGATGGGTATCGTGACCATCACCAACCAGAGCATCATCGACTCGGGACAGAACATATCGGTGACACTCGAGAACCAGTCGCTGTTCTCAATGCAGCGCAAGACACTCCTGGGACTCGACCTTCAGTACCAGTTCAACAAAAACCTCAACATAGGCGCCACGCTGCTCCACTTCTCGGAGAAGGCGCTTACCGAGAAAGTCAACATAGGCAATGAGGTCATCAACAACTCGATGTGGGGTGTCAACGTGGCCTACAACAGCGAGTTCATGTGGCTCACCAACCTTCTCAACAAGATACCGACAGTCAACGCCACGGCACCCTCGCGCATAAGCCTGACGGCGGAGTACGCCCAGCTTGTGCCGCACCAGCAGAAAAGCGGGTCGAACAAAGGGTCGTCGTACATCGACGACTTCGAGGACGCGCAGATGGGGATAGACCTGCGTTCGCCCTACGCATGGTTCCTCGCCTCGACTCCCTACGACCCGTCGGGCGACGCGCTGTTTCCCGAAGCCGGTCTGAGCAACAACACAGACTACGGCAAGAACCGCGCGCTGCTCAACTGGTACACAATCGACCGAATGTTTACCGACCGCAACTCGTCGCTGTGTCCGGGCTACATCAAGGCCGACCTCAAGCAGCTGTCAAACCCCTACGTGCGCGAAGTGACCTCGCGCGAGATATTCCCCGGCCGCGAACTGAGCTACGGCGAGTCAAACATCGTGCAGACCCTCAACCTGTCGTTCTACCCCAACGAACGCGGCCCGTACAACCTCGACGCCACCAACATCGACTCCGAGGGCTATTTGCTCAACCCCGAGAAACGCTGGGGCGGCATCATGCGCAAGATGGACAACACCAACTTCGAGCAGTCGAACATCGAGTACGTGCAGTTCTGGATGATGAACCCGTTCCTCGACCCCGAGAATCCCAACCTCGAGGGTGGCGACCTCTATATCAACTTCGGCGAAATATCGGAAGATATACTCAAGGACGGTCTGAAATCATACGAGAACGGCATACCCTATGACGGCAACGACCAGTTCCTGACGCAGACGGTGTGGGGTAACGTGTCGACGCAAAATTCGCAGACATACTCGTTTGACAACAACACCGGTTCGCGCGCGGTACAGGACGTCGGCCTCGACGGGCTGAAAAACGACCACGAGTTCGAGTTCCCGTCGTATAAAGACTATCTCGGCGAACTGCAGAACCGCCTGTCGCCCGCGGCCTACGAGCGTATGGTACAGGACAAATTCTCGCCTTTCAACGACCCCGCCGGCGACAACTACCACTTCTTCCGCGGATATGACTATGACGAGGAACGCCTGTCGGTGCTCGAACGCTACAAGCGATACAACGGCGTGGAGGGTAACTCGCTCTCGCCCGAGGATGTGTCGGAACCGCTCTACCAGTCGTCGCGCGCAGTGCCCGACGTTGAGGATATCAACCAGGACAACACCCTCAACGAGTATGAGCGTTACTTCCAGTACAAGGTGTCGATACGCCCCGAGGACCTTGTCGTAGGCAAGAACTATATCACGGACAAACAGGTGTCGCTCGTGCCGACACGCGACGGCCAGGACGCCACCGTGGAGTGGTACCAGTTCAAGATACCTTTGAGCGACTACGAGAAGATAGTGGGTACAATCAAGGACTTCTCGTCGATACGCTTCGCACGTATATTCATGACCGGCTTCAAGGCCACGACCCACCTGCGTTTCGCCACACTCGAACTCGTGCGCGGCGAATGGCGCAACTATGATTTCAACCTCAACAGCCGCGGCGACACCCCCGCCGAAGGTGAACTTGACGTATCGGTGGTGAACATTGAGGAGAACGCATCGAGAGAACCGGTCAACTATGTGCTTCCTCCGGGAGTGTCGCGAGCCGTCGACCCGGGCCAGTCGCAGATAACGCAGCTCAACGAGCAGTCGATATCGCTCAAGGTTACCGACCTCGACGCCGGCGACGCACGCGCCATATACCGCAACACGCAGCATGACCTGCGCAACTACAAGCGCCTGCAGATGTGGGTGCATGCCGAGAGCCTCATTGACGACGTGACCAACCTGCGCGACGGCGACCTCGCCCTCATCGTGCGCATCGGCACCGATGTCAAGAACAACTTCTACGAGTACGAGATACCGCTGACACTCACTCCGGCTGGAAAATATAACAACGACCTCAACTCAGACCGCTTCAAGGTGTGGCCGCGCGAAAATTTCCTCGACCTCGACCTGCAGGCGTTCGTCAACCTCAAGAAGGAGCGTAACCGCGCAAAGGCCGAGGCGGGAAGCAATGTGGGATACGCCACACTCTACACCGGCCGCGACCCCGACAACGAGCGCAACCGCATAGCCGTGATGGGCAACCCGTCGCTGAGCGACATAAGGGTGCTTCTCGTGGGCGTGCGCAACAACTCGTCGACGCGCAAAGACGGTATCGTGTGGGTCAACGAACTTAAGGTGACCGACTTCAACCAGGAGGGCGGCTGGGCGGCAAAGGCCAACGTCAACTTAGGCGTGAGCGACATCGCCACACTCAATTTCGGCGCACACATAGAGACGGCCGGTTTCGGCGGAGTGGACCAGTCGCTCAACTCACGCCGCATGGACGACTACGAACAGTATAATTTCGCCGTGCAGGGCGACCTCGGCCGGTTCCTGCCGGAAGCCGCCAAACTCAAGGCGCCGATATTCTATTCGGTCAGCAAGGAGAAGACATCGCCTAAATACAATCCACTCGACCAGGACGTGCTGCTCAAGGACGCTCTCGACGACGCGCCCGACAAGCATGCGCGCGACTCAATCAACGCGTTCGCCATAGAGCGTACGACGGTACAGAACTTCTCGGTATCGGGACTGAAGTTTGACATACAGCATGACAATCCGATGCCGTGGGATCCCGCCAACTTCACGTTCAACTTTTCATTCAACAAGCAGTCGAAAGTCGACCCGACCACCGAATACGAGAACACCAACGACTACCGCGGCTCGCTGCAATATTCGTATTCGCCGATGATAAGGGGGCTGAAGCCTTTCAGTTCGCTGATAAAGAGCAAGAACAAAAACCTTAAGTTCATCAAGGACTGGGAGCTCAACTATCTGCCGACCTCGATATCGTTCCTCACCACGATGTCGCGCTACTACTACGAGCAGCAGACACGCTCGGAGACCGACGTGATGTTCCAGCTTCCGGTGTCGGTAAGCAAGAATTTCCTTTGGGACCGACAGTTCAACCTCACATGGAATCTGACCAAATCGATCAACCTGTCGTTCACGTCGAACACGTCGGCACGTATCGAGGAGACCACAGGCGCAGTCAACCGCAAGCTGTTCCCCGACCGGTACAAGGAGTGGAAAGACACGGTGTGGCAAAGCATCCTGTCGATGGGTACGCCGTGGAGCTACAACCAGTCGTTCACGGCATCGTACAAGGCGCCTTTCAACCGCATCCCCGTGCTCGACTTCATCAATGCGTCGACCACCTACAACTCTACTTACCGCTGGGACCGCGGCGCCACTATCGACGACATCAGCATAGGCAACACGATAGCCAACCAGTCGTCGTGGAGCATCGACGGACGCCTCAACCTCGAGACGCTCTACAAGAAGATACCCTACATCAAGGATGTGGACAAGCGCTTCTCGTCGGCACGCAACAACCAGAAAAAGCGCGAGCCGAAACATTTCGAGCGCACCTACAACCTTCGCCCCGACACAAGCCTCACCATCAAGCACAATCTGCGCACCACGAAGGTGAAAGTGACGGCTACTACGCAAAGCGGACGCAAGTTCCCGGTCAAGACGCGTGTAATCGACGCCAACAGCATAGAGGTGCTCACCCGCTCCGACTCAACCATCAATTTCGTGATAGACGAATTGCTCAAAGAGCAGCTGCCGGTATGGCGTCAGATAGCAGACCATACGACCCGCTTCGTGATGTCGCCGCGCAGCATCTCGATAAGATGGAAGAAAACATCGACGCTGTCAATACCGCTGTTCCGTCCGGAGATAGGCAACATATTCGGGCAGTCCAATTCCTACGGGCCGATGTCGCCGGGTCTTGACTTCGCATTCGGATTCGTCGACGAAAGCTATATCGACAAGGCCAAGGAGCGCGGCTGGCTGCTTACCGACATCGGACAGACGTCGCCGGCACTGTGGTCGAACGCCAACGAAATGAATATCGAGGTAAGCCTCGAGCCGATAAAGAGCCTGAAGATACAGCTGACTTTCAACCGCACGGATTCACGTACCAACCAGATACAGTTCATGTATGCCGACATGCCGATTTCGCGCTCCGGCTCGTACACTAAGACGCACTGGGCGCTTGCAACGGCACTGCGCGGGTCGAAGGCCGACGACGGATACAACTCGGAGGCATTCAACAATTTCCTGCGCTACATCCCGATTGTACGCCAGCGCGTGGAGGGACAGTACCGCAACCTGCACTACCCCACCACGGGCTTCATGAGCGACAGTCCGCATGCAGGCGCACCTTACGACCCGTCGGTGGGTACGGTGGCGGCAACATCGCCCGACGTGCTCATTCCGGCATTTGTGGCCGCGTATTCAGGCAAGTCGCCCGACAAGATTTACACGGACCCGTTCCCGTCGTTTGCCCACGTGCTTCCCAACTGGCGCATCACGTATGACGGATTGCTCAATTTCTTCAACCTGCGCAAATTCTTCAAGTCGGTGACACTGAGCCACGCCTATCAGTGCACATATTCGGTAGGCAACTATTCATCGTACCTCAACTGGGTCGGTGCCGACGGCGAACGCGGATTCATACTCGACGAGACATCGGGCGAACCGATACCGTCGTCGCCCTACAACATTTCGTCGGTAGCCATCACGGAGCGTTTCGCGCCGCTTATCGGTGTGGCCGTGACGCTCAACAACGAGATGACATTCAACGCCGAGTACCGCGACCAGCGCACGCTGACACTCAACACTTCGGCCGGCCAGGTGGTTGAAGCCACGACACGCGGGCTGACTTTCGGCGCCGGATACAAGATAATAGGATTCAACACGGTGCTTAAGATGAAAGGTTCGCAGTCGGGCATATCGAACGACCTGACGCTCAACGCCGAGTTCTCGCTCCAGAACACGCAGGCGCTCATACGCCGCATCGAGAGCGCCTACACGCAGCCTACATCGGGCACCCGCACGCTCGGCATCAATTTCACGGCTAACTATATCCTGAGCCGCCGCCTCACCATCGGCGCATACTTCGACCACCAGGTCAACACGCCGTTGGTGACGACATCGTCCTACCCCACCACCAACTCCTCCTACGGCATATCCCTCAACCTCAACCTTGCAAGGTAGGCTACTGCCAATACATATAAGTAAGCAGGAATAATAAAATTATGGCTCAAGCCGAAATTACAGTGCATGACAATATAACAATTGCCGACTTTGTTGTCCGCGGTTAAAAACCGCGGCTACTACGCGGTTGACTTATAGCGCGTTATAGTAGTCGCGGTTTTTAACCGCGGAAAGCGATATTAAATGAGAACTGTAATATACACTGTAATTTCGGATTGAGGCAAAATTATGCCTTTGACGCGACGAAACTTGCCGGTATCGGCAAGTTTTAGTATTTTTACGGGGTAAATCAATATATAAACATGCCTATAGATGGATTATTTGTCTGTAAAAGAGTGGGCTGATTACCGATGAGCTTAAAATGTTTTATTATAACGGACTGCGCAACTGGCCGGCAATAAAAGGTTACCTTATGGACACGTGCCTGACAGCTCAGGACTCTTTCAAGGCTTTACTTGACAGATTCAGAATAAAGTACGAATAAGGAGTATAGGCAGTGCAGTACGGGAAATCTTTGTCGAAAGCAGGATTAGGTATGACGGAGTAATTGCGGACTGAAATTATAGTTGTATATTTGCGGGACAGAGTTTCGGAATAGAGTTTATGGAAAAGCGGATTGTATTCAGCACCTCTACGGAGATGGTCAGCGTGGCGGCGGATGCTGTTGTGTATTTTACCGCCGACGGCAATTATTCCGCTATCAATATGGCGGACAGGGGGAGCTATGTGCTGACTATGCAGCTGGGACAGGTGGAGAGGCGTATCGCCGAACGAGCAGCGGCGGGCGACAACCGGTTCATACGCATCGGCAAAAGCCTGATTGTAAACCGCGATTTCATCACATACGTTAATCCGCAGCGGCAGAAACTGGTGCTGTCGGACGGCCGGACGTTCCGCCACGAGGTTTCGGCTTCGAAGGAAGCGCTGAAGGCATTGAAAGATTTATTGGAAAAGGAGGCGACATTATGAGCAACAAACGACTTGATATCGGCGACGACGAAATAAGGGTCATATCCCCGACCGGCGACGAATCGCCCCGGAATGACAGGAAACGGAAGAGAATGCGCTATGTGTATGCCGCCATCACAATTATCGCGGCGGTAGCAGTAGCAGTCATACTGCTGACTTTGCTTAAACCGGGGAATGCGAATGAAACAGAGCCGGAAGATATTGCAGGGCCGTCACCTGTGATTGAACGCGGGGCGGTGTTTCGGCCACGTTCCGAAGTCAAAGCCATAGATAAAATCGCGAAAGACGATATAAACGATTCTACTCCGGCAAACGAACGATACACCTCGCGCAGGGATACGACGGTCAGCGGCATGAGGCTCATAATACTGACACCGCACGATGCTGTTCCAACCCTGGAGGTGGGAAATGATGTGGTCAACGACACGACGGTCATACTTGCAGCTCAGGCGGCCGACATACGCAGTGACAACGGCGAGATAGCGGGTGCATACGTAGTGAAAGGCGAACTGCTAAGCAAGGGTGAGGCCAAGGCAGGATACTGCTCGATAGTCAACGGGGAGGTAAACATAGGAGTGGCCGATGCGACACCGATGCTTGAACAGGCGCTGGAGTCGGAAGGATATTTTTTCCGGCAATATCCGCTTGTGGCAGCCGGACAACTTATCGAAAACAAACCTAAGGGAAAGGCTAAACGCAAGGCGCTTGCCGAGATTGACGGGACAATAAGCGTAGTGGCGAGCGCTGACAAACTCTCATTCCATGACTTCTCGCAGGCGCTGATTGATGTGGGCGCGCGCAATGCGATATATCTTGTGGGGGCAAATTCGACCGTATTTTACAATCACCGCGATGGCCGACGTCATTTTATAGCACCGGTTGACGAAAATGCACCAGACAATATCAATTACATAGTGTGGAGGTAGACGACACGTTTCGTACACTCAGGGTATCATTTCATACAACGCGGGGCGAAAATGTTTGCCACGCGTTTTTTATTTTGCAAATTTGTGAAACAAATTTTCTCAGTCAAATGAAACGGATTATCATTGCAATCGCCATGATGGCGCTTATGGCGGCCACGGGGTGCGGACGGCGGAATGTGCCTGAGGCGTGCCACGCGGAAAAGAACGGCATTTATTATTGGAAAACGGTGCTTAAACTCGACAGCGCCGATATCGATTTTCTGAAAAGGCATGATGTAGGGAGAGTGTATCTGCGCATGTTTGATGTGGCCGAAGATACATACGGGATAATACCGGAGGAGAAGGCCTGTCCGGTCGCATCGGTGAGAGTAGGCGATGACGAGTATCACCTGCTGGAGGATTCACTGAGCGGTAAAGAGTTCGTCCCGGTGGTATATATCACCCTCGACGGACTGAAAGCGATGTCGGGCGAGGAGGGAACACTGGCAAAAAATATCGTGACACGCGTGCGCAATATGTGCGAGTACAACGGATTGCCGAATGTGGAGGAGCTGCAGCTCGACTGCGACTGGACGCCGTCGACCGAAATGTCGTTTTTCAACCTGTGCGATTCGGTGAAAGCCTATATCGGAAGATTCGGACTGCAGTGGCGGCTCAGCTCCACGATACGGCTGCATCAGTTGGCGCGGGAGGCGCCGCCGGTGGATTGCGGAGTGCTGATGGTGTATAATACCGGCAATTTCAATGACCCTGACGCAAGCAATTCGATTATCGACGCCAAAGATGTGGAGCCGTACCTGAAACATCTGCCGTCGTACCCGCTGCATCTCGACGTGGCCTACCCTACCTATTCATGGCAACTGCTTTTCAGCGACAGGAAATTCGTAGGCCTGACCAACGGCCTGAACCTTACGGATACCGCCCGATTCGCGTGCCGCAAGCCCAACCTGTATGTCGCGAAAAAGGATATACCGTATAACCGGACAATCATACGCACGGGCGACATGGTGCGCCGGGAGAACTCGGCATACGGCGACATCGCAAAAGTAAAAGAGATGATAGAAAAGCGGCTGGCCGGCCGCGAACACTCCAACATACTGTATCACCTTGACAATACGAACCTTTCAAAATATACTCCCGATGAAATCGACAATCTCTATTCGACAGGCCGTTAGTGCCATAATTTTACTGTGGGGAGCCGCAGCAATAGCCTGCGGGCCATATTATCCGAAGATACCACTGCCGTCATTCTTCGAACTTTATAGTACCGGAAAAGGCCTGCCGGATTTCGAACGGGAGGAGAATCTGCGTCTGTGGCAGGCACTCACATCGGAGCGGATACCGCTTTCCGACATCGAGCAGGCCGTTTACCGCGACTCACGCAATCAGTTTTTCGACAAGACATCGTATAATACGACAAATGATACCGGCAATCAGTTTTACACTTATCTGAATGAAACAAACGACAGGGAAATAATAGATCTGCTGCTCACGGCCAAAGATATGGAGGAACGATGGAGAAGGATACTGTCACCGTGGCATTATCCGAGAGAAAGGGGATATAACAGTGAAAAAGGATATTCTTACAGCGAAGAGACTGGCGAATTTGGCGATATTCTGAATACATGTCTGGCATACCGCGGTACCCGTTTTAATGACCGATATGCACTGCAGGGGATAAGGGCGCTGTTCGCTTCACGGCAATATGCGCGATGCGTGGAATACTACGACTCGGCCTTTGCATCGATATCCGACGACAATCTGATGAAACGCATGGCCGAGCGCTATGTGGCAGGCTGCTGGAGCAGGCTCGGCGAGACCGAACGGGCAAACGCCATTTTTGCCCGCACAGGCGATGTCATATCAGTCTCTGCCAGTGACAATATGGCATACATGGCAAAATATAATCCGGACACCCCGCTACTGATGGATTATATACGGCATTGCGCCACGGACTCGGCTTTCATGGCAAAAACGACAGATATAGCCGGTCAGCTTCTGAAAGGCAACTCGGTCACAAACAGGGGCGACTGGTACTTCATTCAGGCTTATTATAACGGAGAATACACCCGCAACATTCCGCTGGCGCGGAAACAGATTTATCAGGCATCGGGACAAAAATTTTCAAGCGACGAACTGAAAGACCTCGCACATGCCTATAAGATGAAACTTGATGCAAAAACCGGAAATACACAGTCGCTGCTGAGCGACCTGAAGCGGCTGGAGAGAAAAATCGGCCCGTTTAATCCCGACAGCAACGACTGGGTTAAACGATTGCAGAATATCGTCTACGCCGACCTTGTACCTGAATTATGGCGTAAAAAGGACTATACTACGGCTATCATGCTCTGCTCCTATGCCGATAATATCGACGGATCATGGAAGCGGTACACGGTGTATCTTTTTGACGAGCGACTTTATTGGTGTACACCGAGTATTTCTTTGACGATAAATGATATACGCAAAAGCAAGAAATTTTCCAACCCGATTGATTACTCAAATCTTTCCTTTCAGATGATGGGTAGCCTGACATCGAAAGAATTGGCATCCGTATATGCCAAAATGATGGAGCATACACCTTTGTATGACTATCTGCGCAAGAATATACGCACCGACAGCGACTATTACAATGAACTTATCGGTACTCTCGCACTCCGCGAAGGGGATTATGCACGCGCCGAAAAATATCTGTCGCAGGTAAGCGATGACTACCAGCAGACAATGAACGTCTCTTACTATCTGACCGGAGATGCATTTGCATGCTATCTCTCTTACGCGGGTTATGACGACACACCTTTTGACGGACTTCGCCCCTGGCTCGACAAGCATGCAGACGAACCGGCACAGACCGGAGCCAAACTGCGATTTGCCCGCAAGATGAATGGATATCAACATATCATCAATCATGGGCGGACGAATGATGACCGGGGACTGGCACGGATAATGTATGCAATCGGACGCCGAAATTCGTTTGAACAATACTGGGCTCTTACCCAATACTGGAGGGGAACAGGCGTAGGACTGTTCCGCCCATACCTGACATATTACTCTGATGATGAAAGTGACGATGTCGAATACGCCTACTCATTTCTGTACAACTATGACACTTCGGATGAATACGACAGAATTGAAGATGAATATAACCGAGAAATAGAGGCGGCGCTTGCCATGCTGGAGAGCGATGAGGCTAAGGCTAAAGCGGAGTATATATTGGGTAATCTGAAGACTGTTGTCGCAAGGTATGGCGATACGACGACGGGGAGATTCGTAAAGACTTCATGCGACCGCTGGAAGCAGTGGATATAATATATTTTCGCGGTTAAATATTCCGCCATACATTCCGCGGTTAAAAACCGCGACTACTATTTTACTGACAACCAATCAGCTGAGCTTAGTAGCCGCGGTTTTTAACCGCGGAATGTATATTTTTGTCGTAAGTAGATCCGTTCGCTGTTATTCGCCGTCGGTGAGTGTACGGGGGTCAATGCGGATGAGCTGGAGCACGGGCGCTCCGGCATGGTTGACGAAGGTGACGGTGTCGTCGCTCTTGGCAAAGGCTTTTTCCGTTTCCTCAAGGGCAATGAGGACAGCTGTCTCGGTAGCGAGATCGGGACACATCATTCGCGTCGAGGCTATGTTGGAAAACTGCACGGAGTTTGTGACGTCGGGGTCAATTGATATTTCACCGTTGACGATGTTGCAGCCGGCATTGCCGTGAATTTTTTTCTCGGGGAGATCAAACACAAACTGTATGCCCTCGTTGGCGTTGGCCTCTCCGTTGATAGCAGTGACACGCCATGCTCCGTTGAGGAAGTCCATATTGTGCTTGCGGAGTACCATGATGAGGTGGCCGCGGTCGTTGAACAGGTCGAGATAGTATTCGTGGCCGTAGCGCGAAATCTTGTACGAGCGCACCTGGTCGAGAGTAGTGTTGATGAGATGCTCGAAGGGGGCGTTGGCACAATATTTCTGAGTCGACATCATGCCTGTGAACTGCAGCTTGTTGCCTTTGGCCGTTACTGCATTGGCATTGACGATATTGCAGCCGTTGTTACCGTATATACGTCCCTGCGAGAGGTCAAAAGTAATAAACGGGCGCTCCTCGCCGGTTACTTTCTGTCCGTTCACATTATCAATATTCCACTCGCCGTTGAGACGGGAATCGGCAAATGTAGAAGGGTAATACACAATATCATCCTGTCTGTCAGCGGCTGCTGTTGCCCCCGGTACGGCCTGTGTATCATCGACCCGATTATTTTTTTTGGCTGATGCTGAAACCGAACAACACAAGCACACTGCCGACAGTGCCATATAAGCAATTGTTTTTCTATTCATGATAAAATTTAATTATTTATATAAGTTATTAAAATATAAGTAACAGCCGTAGCGCATAAGCTACGGCGATTCTCATATATAACGTAAATAACCGAACATTTGTTACATTTTTGTATTAACTTTGCGGGAAATTTCATTTCTGAAATGCGATGAATATATTATTTCAGCTGTTTATAACGTTTTTCAAGATAGGTGCATTCACATTCGGCGGCGGCTGGGCGATGATCTCCATCATAGAGAAAGAGATTGTCGACAAGCACCGCTGGATTGCCAAAGAGGACTTCCTCGACCTGCTTGCAGTGGCGCAGTCGCTCCCGGGCATACTCGCGGTGAACATATCGGTGGCCGTGGGCGACAAACTCCGTGGCACGCGCGGCAGCATCACGGCCGCTCTCGGCACGATACTCCCCTCGTTCATGATTATTTTAGCGATAGCCATATTCCTCACCCCCGACCTTATCAAGAACAATGAGACGCTCAATGCGATATTCAAAGGCATACGTCCGGCGGTGGTGGCGCTGATAATAGCTCCGGTAATCACCTCGGCGAAGTCGGCGCATATAGGATGGAAAACGGTGGCCATACCTGTCGTCACGGCCTTGCTGATATGGTCGAAATGGCCGGTCGTATCCAATCCGATTTTATTCATAATATTAGGCGGAGCAGGTGGCTATCTGTGGCACCGCCACCAGCTGCGGCGGCTTCATGCCATTGAGGGCACTCACAGGAAAGGAGGCGCGAAATGATATACCTGCAACTGCTGTGGAGCTATCTGAAGATAGGTCTTTTCGGATTTGGCGGCGGATATGCCATGCTGTCGCTGATAGAACAGGAGATAGTTACGCCGGGGTGGATTACCGAACAGATGTTCACCGACATCGTGGCGATATCGCAGATGACACCGGGGCCTATCGGCATCAACTCCGCCACCTACATAGGCTATGTGGCGCCGGGCAACGCCAATCCGGCATTTGACACGCCAGTATGGGGAGTGTTAGGGTCGCTGCTGTGCACATTGGTGGTGATATTGCCGTCGTTCATACTCGTGGCCAAGACAAGCCGGTTTATCACGCGGCACCATGAGAGCGGTGTCATCAAGGGCATTTTCATGGGATTGCGACCCGTGGTCGTAGGGCTTATCGCGTCGGCGGCACTGCTGCTTATGAACGGCGAGAACTTCGGGACGGAGACTGCCGACCTGATAAAATCGATTTCAATATGCGTGGCCGCGCTGTGCATGGTGATGCTGACGCGTCTGCACCCAATATTCATCATAATCCTCGCCGGCTTAGCCGGATGGATTTTATATTAGTCACTTTCTGTTATGGACTACCGGGAAACTCTCAAATATCTGTACAACGCCACTCCGCAGTTCGAACGTATCGGCGCGGCGGCCTACAAACCGGGGCTTGACACCGCCCGCGCGCTTGACGACGCCTGGGGAAATCCCCACCGGCACTACCCTACCATACATGTGGCGGGCACCAACGGCAAGGGCTCTACATGCCATACATTAGCTGCCATACTCCAGAGTCAGGGATACCGTACGGGGCTGTACACGTCGCCGCACCTGATTGATTTCAGGGAACGAATGCGTGTGGACGGCGAGATGATTTCGGAGCAGGAAGTAATCGACTTTGTGGAACGCTACCGCAATGCGGGACTCGGCGTGTCACCTTCATTCTTCGAGCTTACCACCATCATGGCGTTCGATTTTTTCGCCCGGCGCAATGTCGATATAGCCGTAATAGAGACGGGATTGGGGGGACGGCTCGACACAACCAATATCATCGCTCCGGTGCTCAGCGTCATCACCAACATATCGCGTGACCATATGGTGCAATTGGGCGATACGGTGGCGATGATTGCACGGGAAAAAGCGGGCATAATCAAGCATGCCGTTCCTGTGGTGATCGGCAACGGAAGCGGCGAAGGTGTCAGGGATGTATTCATCGAAAAAGCGCGGGAAATGGAGGCGCCGATTGTGTTCGCCGATGAGAAAAAGATGTTTGACGAAGCCGTTCCTTCGGGCGACAATATAATATACAAGGGGACACCGGCAGGCGAAATCACCGCGGAACTGTCGGGCGACTGTCAGGTAGAGAACGCCGCAACCATACTTTGTGCGGTCGAAGCGCTGCGCGATGCAGGAATAGCGATTGACGATGAGTCGGTGCGCAACGGGTTCGCGCACGTCACCGGGCTTACAGGGCTTGCGGGACGCTGGTCCAGACTCGGGGACCGACCGCTTACAATATGCGATACCGGGCACAACGAGGGTGGATGGCAGTATCTCGGCCCGCGCCTTGCCGGATACGGCGACCGCCTCGTGATGGTGATAGGATTTGTCAACGACAAGGATGTGGGACACATACTTGAAATGATGCCGCGCGATGCGCGATATATCTTCACGCAGGCATCGATACCGCGTGCGATGGAGGCCGGGACGCTTGCCGTGCGCGCCGCGGAAAAGGGATTGCAGGGGACAATAATCCCCGACGTACCGCGTGCCGTAGAGGAGGCGCGTCATATCGCCGGGGAAGATGGAGTAGTGTTTATCGGCGGAAGTACCTACGTCGTGGCCGAGGCATTGGCAAATCGGAGGTAACTTAAGGGGCACAGGTCGGGGCGAGGGCGTCTCGCCCTCGTGATATTATTCTTATACGCTGAAAGTTACCACGGGGGCGAGACGCCCCCGCCCCTATCAACTCTGCTAAGTAAACAGTATTGAATCGCGACTTTTGACCGATAATGTTACTTTGCGGCGATGACTTCGATTTCGACGAGCACCTGTTTGGGGAGTTCCTTTACTGCCACGGCTGAACGTGCGGGGAAAGGAGCGGTGAAGTTGTCGGCATATACGGCGTTCATGGCACCGAAATCATTCATGTCGGCAAGGAATACGGTGGTCTTGACAACATTGTCGATTGTGAGGCCGGCTTCGGCAAGGATAGCCTTTATGTTGGCTATCGACTGAGCCGTCTGGGGTGCTATGCCTTGGGGAATTTCGCCTGTGGCGGGATTGACGGGAATTTGTCCGGAGATGAATACGAAGGGACCGGCATCGATTGCCTGGCTGTAGGGACCTATTGCACCGGGTGCGTTGGTCGTTGCGATTGGTTGTTTCATAATTAGTTTATTATTTAGTTTTAGACGTTGCCGCTTTGTCTGCCTCTACGGTAACAAAGTCGGTGATTGGAATATCTTTTACGTAGGTGTGGCTCATAGAGTCAATCATGGCGAGCTCGGCTTTGTCGACCACCTCTATCACGCCGGCAAACGTACGGTCGAAATCTGGGATAAATCCAGAGGAGCCGTAACCCCGCACACGTTTTATCACCTCCCCTACCGTTAGGAGTTCGGCATCGACAGCGGGAACAAAACCGTAGACTTCATCTTTTTCATCAATTACCACACGCAGGAGCAATCCGGCATCGACCATGAAATTGGCCGATGTAGCGACTAACCGCGATGGCAGTCCGTAACGTTCGACGATATTCTCCTTGGTCGGGGGAGTGCGGCGTGCGAGGTAATCCCTGACCGCGACAGTCATTACCGCCACGAATATCTTCAGGCGGTAGGCCGTAGTAATCCTTGCTATCTCGTTGTTGAAATTGAACTGGAAGATATTCTGCGAGGCGTAGCATATAACGCCGCCGGCAAGACATATCACCCACACGAGCTGCAGCCAGATAAGGAGCAACGGGAGGAAGGCGAAACTGCCGTAGATGGCATTGTATTTCGACACATATATCTGTCCGGTGATGAACAGCCACTGGAGCACCATATATCCGGTACCGGCGAAAATACCCGCGACAAAAGCGTTTTTGAACTTCACCTTAGTATTGGGAATAAGCATGTAGACCCCGGTGAAAAACAGCCAGATAAACACGAGCGACGCAAAATCGAGCAGCCATTTAATCAACGGTGTCATAAAGTCGAACGGCAGAATGCGCTGCAGGTTAGTCGTAACGAACACAGTTATACCGCTCGCGCACAACATGAGCACGGGGAGTATCAGGAATATGGCGAGATAGTCGGTGAGCTTGCGCCAGATGGAACGACCGTTTTTCACGCCCCAAATATCATTGAAAGCATGCTCTACCGAGCCTAATATTGAAATTAACGTCCACAGCAGCAACGCTATGCCTACTCCGAGGAAAATGCCTTCGGATGACTGGCTAAGATAGCTGTCGACAAAGTCAAAGGCTTTGACAAGCGCCTCGCGCTGCGAATCGAAACTTTCAATCAGTTCGTCCTCAAGTACCTCCTGAAGTCCGAATCCCCGCCCTATGGCCAGAATAAGGGCAAGCGCCGGTACTACGGCCAGCATGGTGCGGTAGGTCAGCGCACATGCCTTTGTCTGTATGTCGCCGTTGAAAAAAGCGCGAACGGAGAGATTGAGCGTCTTTACGAGCTTTACAAACGGGGTGGAGCGCATGTCGGTCCATACGCCGTCGCGACAATAGCGATAAAAGGCCGCAGCTCTGGCATACAGGCGCATCGCACGCATCTTTATCCGATTGAAAAAATTCATATCATTTCAATTGCTGAATTGTGGTATAAAGGTATAACAAATACTTAAGAAAATAATCACACTCATCAAAAAAAACGATAAAAACCGAGCGGCGACGGTACAATGAGCCGAAATTTACATTATCTTTGCATCGGTCGCTCCAACAAGGCACAACAATTAAAACAATATATCACAATTATGTTAAGCAAAAAAATGGAAGATGCTCTTAATGAGCAGATAAATGCCGAGCTTTGGTCGGCATATCTCTACCTGTCAATGGGTATGCAATTTGAGAATTCGGGAATGGCCGGCGTAGCCAACTGGTTTAAAATCCAGTTCAAGGAAGAGCAGGCACATGCCGAGATATTCATGAACTATATCAACCAGCGCGGCGGCCGCGTAATCCTCAAACCTATCGCCGCCGTCGAGACCGAGTGGGCCACTCCCCTCGATGCCTTCAAGGACACGCTCGCCCACGAGCGCAAAGTCACTGCTTTAATCAACAACCTCTATGCTATCGCCGAAGAGGAGCATGACTATGCCACCCGCGACCGCCTGACATGGTTTGTCAACGAGCAGGTTGAAGAGGAGGAAAATGCCCAGATACTCATCGACAAGTTCACTCTCATCGGCAACGACGGCATGGGTCTGTACATGCTCAACCAGGAACTTGCAGCCCGCACCTACGTGGCTCCCTCAATTCTCGCTGCAGAGTAATCAAAAGCTAACAACAATAAAATGCCGTGAAGCGACGTCGCTTCACGGCATTTTATTTAACCGGTCGTGACGCTAACGCATCATTCGAATTGGCGGTAGAGTTCTTATTTGGATATTAGGCGGAAATTTTGTAACTTCGTAGATTAATTATTTTATATATTTCGATACTATGAAGTATTTGCATAATTACAATATTTTCAATGATTTGCTGCGGTCGGCATGTGTTGCCGCATTGATTGCCGTGACGACGGGGAGTGCGATGGGCGCCGAGCTGTCGTTTTCGGGCGGGAGGGTGATAGCTGTCAGTGCCGACGCTTCAACCGGTCTGGATAAGATTTATGTGGTTGAGAATACGGCAGGGATGGCGGCATCGTATCCTTCAGTTGGCGCAGAATGGAGTAAATGGGGCAATTCAGGCGCGGCCTACGCTGACCCGGTTGATGTGACGACTGACGGCAACTCATCATCGTATCTGCTTGCCAACGGCGACGGATACGGCATCACGGTCGAGGATGGCGGACGCATGCATCATTTCTGGATAGTCAATTATGACGCATACAGGATGGAATTCACCGGGGTGTCGTTTAATGAGGAGGACAGTGACTGCCTGTCACTGTTTCTGAATATTACGCCACTCAGCCCGACACGTAATTACGCGATAAGTTATCATACAATCAACGGTGCTCCCCGCACGCTTGACCGGGGATATACACTGAGTTACAGCACTCTGGTGTATGACGAGGAGACAAAAGCCTACACTCAGGAGGCAAAAGAGGAGCATATTGACGCGCTCAAAGCCACGATACGAGTGGACAAGCCGCTGTGCGACACCCGATTCACCGTAAGCGGCGACCGTTTTGCCGAGGAGTGGGGATTCGGAAACCAAGTCGAGAGCAGTACCTATATCACCAATGCCGTAGAGGCGATGACATACGCCGAAAAGGAGGAGCGTGACAATGACAACGAGCAGAACGACCAGTCGGGCGGACTCGGCGGGTCGGCGCCCGTGGACATTACATTCGTGGCCGCTGTGACCGATGCTGTCCGTTTCACCGAATGGCAACTGTCATCATCGCCCGAATTCGACACATACGAGCTGCGGTTCAACCAGACGGAAGTAGAGTATACGTTTACCGAATACGGCACATGGTACATGCGCTTTCAGGCGAGCAACGTCGACGGCACATGCGATTGGTTCAGCCCCGTCTACGAGATACAGATAGGAGAAAGCAAACTGGTGTGCCCCAACGCCTTCTCACCCGGAGCATCGGAGGGTGTCAACGACGAGTGGAAAGTAAGCTACAAATCGATTGTCGACTTCGAATGCCATATATTCAACCGCTGGGGCGTGAAAATCACCACACTCAACCACCCCTCGCAGGGCTGGGACGGGAAATACAACGGCAAACTCGTACCATCAGGAGTATACTATTACGTGATAAAAGCCCGCGGTGCCGACGGACATAAATATGACCTGTCGGGCGACATCAACATAATACGCTACAACCAATCGCAAGGACAAAACGTTACAGAATAATATACCGCTTCCGGCGGCAGGTGCGGCGTGTTCACGCCGCACGGCGGCAGGCGCCCGAGTCCGGAGGATACAGCGGCATGCGGCGCCCTCCGGCCGAAAAACAATCGACAAGTTTCCAATACGAATAAAACGGACATCATTCAATGAAATCACCACTTTTTGTTACCCTCGCTTTAGTTGCGACAGCCGGCTTGGCGCCGACAGGCCCGGAGGCATCGGCCAAGCAGGTATCAAACGCATCGACGGTGCTCAGCCCCGTGCGCAGTCCCCGCATACCGGAGAAGGCGAAATTCGCCGACACGGAGTATGACCTTGACCGCATAGACCTGTACGAACGCCTCGACCGCGAACTTACAGCAATATCCTACACGCACGGCAACACGCTGTTGCTGCTGAAGCGTGCCAACAGATACTTTCCCGAGATACTGCCCATACTCAAAAAGAACGGCGTGCCCGAAGATATAATCTACCTGGCGTGCATAGAGAGCTCGCTCAATCCGCGCGCCTACTCCCCGGCCAAAGCCGCCGGAATATGGCAGTTCATACCGTCGACCGCCAAGCAATACGGACTCGAGGTCAACGAGTATGTCGACGAACGCTACGATGTGGAGAAAGCTACGGCGGCAGCATGCCGTTTTCTCAAATCGCTGAAAGCGAAGTATGGCGACTGGGAGTCGGTGGCGGCAGCCTACAACGCCGGACCGGCACGAATCACCAAGGAGCTTGACGCGCAGCAGGCCACTACGGCGATGGACCTCTATCTCAACGAGGAGACGACGCGCTATATGTTCCGTATCTTAGCGACGAAGCTGATTATGGAGAATCCGCGTGCCTATGGCTTCGCGCTGACACCCGACCAGTTCTATACCCCGATGGAATACGACATCGTAGAGGTGGACACGCCGGTGGAGGACTGGCCGTCGTGGGCGAAAAAGCATGGCATAAGCTACGCCCAGCTCAAGGACGCCAACATGTGGATACGCGACAAGACGCTTCCCAACAAGACCGGCAAGACGTATCGCGTGCGGGTGCCCAAACGTGACTCGCTCCACCGCTCCACTGCTTCAAAAGAGATATACAACCCCGCATGGGTGAAATGAGATAACGCTATCCGCGACAGACAACAGGTATGAAGGATAAGACTGATATAGCAAACACTGAAACGCCGGCTGACAGTACGGCAACGCGCCTGACAGAAATACGCCCGCTTGACTCACTGCAGGTGATAGGCGCGCGTGTCAACAATCTCAAGAATATCGACGTGACGATACCGCACAACGCGCTGACCGTGATTACCGGTCTGAGCGGCAGCGGCAAGTCGTCACTGGCATTCGACACCATATTCGCTGAGGGACAACGGCGCTATATCGAGACTTTTTCGGCCTACGCACGTAATCTTTTAGGTAATCTGGAGCGCCCCGACGTGGACCACATAAGCGGTCTGAGCCCGGTGATAGCCATCGAGCAGAAAACGGTCAACCGCAACCCGCGAAGCACCATAGGCACCACGACCGAGATATACGACTTCCTTCGTCTGCTTTATGCCCGCGTGGCAACCGCGCGCAGCTATATATCGGGAGAGCCGATGGTGAAGTACAGCGAGGAGAAGATTGTAAGCCTGATACTCGAACGGTATGCCGGCCGCAGGATTATGCTGTTGGCTCCTGTTGTGCATAACCGAAAGGGGCATTACAAAGACCTGTTCGAGCAGCTGCAGAAAAAGGGGTATGTGACAGTGCGTGTCGACGGACACATACGCGAGATTGAGCCGGGCATGAAGCTCGACCGATACAAGAACCACTCCATCGAGATTGTAATCGACAAGCTGAAGGTGGCCGACAAGGATGACTCGCGCCTGCGCGACTCCGTGGCCAACGCCCTGCGCCAGGGTGACAAGCAGATGATGATATACGACATCGACGACAATGCCATAGGGCATTACTCGCAGTCGCTGATGGACCCGGTGAGCGGCATATCGTACCATGAGCCGGCTCCGCACAATTTCTCGTTCAACTCCCCGCAGGGAGCATGTCCGTGCTGCAAGGGGCTCGGTACGGTCAATCTCGTGGACCGTGCGAAAATAATACCCGACGACAGTCTTTCGATAGCGAAAGGGGCGATAGCACCCTTAGGCAAGCAGAAAAACAGCGTGGTATTCTGGCAGATAGAGGCGATATGCGAAAAATATGGCGCCGACCTCAACACCCCGGTCAAGGATTTGCCCGAGGAGGCCGTCAACGACATACTCAACGGTACGCCCGAGCGGCTTCAGCTCAAACACAGTTCGCCATACTCGAGTTATTTCCTTGCCTACGAGGGTATTGTGAAATATATCGAGACACTGAGTGCCGACGATGACGACTCGCAGTCGAAAAAATGGAGCGGCCAGTTCTACACGCAGACGGTATGTCCCGAATGCCATGGCGACCGCCTGAACCGCGAGGCGCTGCATTTCTTTATCGGAGAGAAGAATATAGCCGATCTGAGCCGGATGGACATTGTCGACCTGCTCCGGTGGGTCAAAGGCGCCGAGCAGTATCTGAACCCGTCGCAGCGTATCATAGCGACGGAGATACTCAAGGAGATACGCACGCGCCTGAGCTTTCTTGTCGATGTGGGACTTGACTATCTGTCGCTCAACCGCGCCTCGGCAACACTGTCGGGCGGCGAGAGCCAGCGCATAAGGCTTGCTACACAGCTCGGGTCGGAGCTTGTCAACGTGCTTTACATACTCGACGAACCGTCAATCGGTCTGCACCAGCGCGACAATCGGCGATTAATCAATTCGCTCAAGCGTCTGCGCGATGCTTCCAATTCGGTGATAGTCGTGGAACATGACAAGGAGATGATGCTCGAGGCCGACTATGTGGTCGACATAGGTCCGCGCGCGGGGCGTCACGGCGGCGAAGTAGTGTTCGAGGGTACGCCCCGGAAGATGCTCGAAAGCGGCACCATCACCGCCGATTATCTCAACGGCAAACGCACGATAGCCGTGCCCGCTACACGCCGCCCGGGCAACGGCAAGACACTGACCGTACGCGGGGCTTCGGGCCACAACCTGCGCGATGTCGACCTCACGATAGAGTTAGGCACGCTGACATGCATCTGCGGTGTGTCAGGCTCTGGAAAATCATCCCTCATCAACGGCACGTTACAGCCTATCCTGTCGAAGCATTTCTACCGGTCGCTGCAGGAACCGCTGCCCTACGCTTCAATCGAGGGGATAGAAAACATCGATAAGATTGTGACTGTCGACCAGTCGCCGTTAGGCCGCTCGCCGCGCTCCAATCCCGCCACCTATACGGGAGTGTTCACCGACATACGCAACCTGTTCGTGCGTCTTCCTGAGGCGCAGATACGCGGTTATAAGCCGGGGCGTTTCTCATTCAACATCAAGGGGGGACGCTGCGAGGCTTGCGCCGGCAACGGGTACAAGACCATCGAGATGAATTTTCTGCCCGACGTACTGGTGCCGTGTGAGGTATGCGGCGGACGCCGATACAACCGCGAGACGCTTGAAGTGCGTTTCAAAGGGAAGTCTATCGCCGACGTGCTCAACATGACCATCAATCAGGCGGTGGAGTTCTTCGCCAATATTCCGAACATACTCAATAAGATAAAGGTGCTTCAGGATATCGGTCTGGGCTACATCAAGCTCGGGCAGCCGTCGTCGACACTGTCGGGCGGCGAAAACCAGCGTGTGAAGCTCGCCACGGAGCTGTCGAAACGCGATACCGGCAAGACGCTTTTCATACTCGACGAACCTACCACAGGGCTTCATTTCGAGGATATAAAGACCCTCCTTGCGGTGCTCAACCGGCTGGTCGACAAAGGTAACACCGTCATCGTGATAGAACACAACCTCGATGTCATCAAAGTGGCCGACCGCATAGTCGACATGGGTCCGGGCGGAGGCAAGAACGGCGGCAGAATCATCGCGCAGGGAACGCCTGAGGAAATCGCCACTACATCATCACCCACAGCAGAGTATATCAAAGAGGAACTTTCTCTCAATTCATAATTCATAATGCATAATTCATGATGGGGAGGGCGATGCACAACTCCGAAGGTAGGGACGCACGGTCGGTGCTGTTTACTTAAGGCGTCAATATCGGCTGGTATCCGACAGGATACCGATTTAGCAGTAACCGGGTACACCGAAGCATAGCGAAGGTGTGCCCGGTAGGCCGATACACGGTGACGGCGTCCGGAGGACGCCGATTTACATCACATCCGTCTCGGTGGCAGACAAGGAGTTATAATTAAATCGGCGGCCTTCGGGCGCCTCCGGAGTCACTGCATCTTTTCCGGGCACATCTCCGCTATGCTCCGATGTACCCGGTTACTGCTAAATCGGCGTCCTCCGGACGCCACGGTCTTAAGTAAACAACATTTGGACGCATTTACATGCTTAAGCAGTATTTTTATACAAAAACCAAACAAATTTCTTGCAATATGCGTATAATTTCGCCAAAATGTCATATATTTGCATTTGAAAGAAAAGCAATATTGAAGTCTCATCCCTCTATGGAATTTTTAATATTGCGGAATGTTATACCATTATTAATAAATCCTATTTCAAACAATGAAGAAAGTATCTTTACTGTTCGTCGGCATTATGACCACGCTGTCAGCGCTGACGAGTTCCGCGCAGGGGCAACACAGAGGATTCCAGCGGGGTTGCGGACCGGAAGTAAGCCGTAGCAATCTCGTGCAGGATGACCGCAGCGGATTACAAGCATTGAGGACACGCGGCATGGGTAGTGTAGAACAATCGGCCATTTCACGGTCTTTGTCCACTTCGCTGACCGGCCCGGTATCACCAATGCTGAGAGTGGCCAAATCAAGCCAGATATCGGCTACCCTCAATGTCTACGGCACCGTGATTTACAGTGACAGCTGGACCCAGAGCAACACTCCATACGGTGTATACCGTTTGCCGGTGACGGACAATGCCGTCACCGAGATGCAATTCGAGTGCAACAGCCCTCTATACAGCTTCTTTGACGGCGACCATACCGTATATTCCATGTATGAGCTGAAATACGGCTCATGGGTGATGGGGTACGACCTCTACATGTACGACACCGAGACAAAAAGTCAGGTCGGCGTCATTGAATTCGATGACTTACCCATCAAAGCCACCGATGTAGCCTACGACCCTGAATCGGGCAAAGTGTACGGCTGTTTTTCCGGTGACTACTACGGTGAAACTTACCGCCATTGGGGCTATCTGGACATTAAGGCAAAAAAAGTGGTCAAAATCGCTGACCTCGACATCTCTTTCCGCGGCGTAGCAATAGACAAATTCGGCAACGCATACGGCATAGACACAGACGGCGAACTCTACAAAGTAAAAAAGGAAACAGGCGAGCTTACGTTAGTCGGGCCCACCGGCTGTCCCAATCTCTATTATATGAGTTCAGCCGCCTATAACGATAAAGACAACAATATCATACTCTCGTTTTCCAACGATTCCGCCACTCAAGGCGGCGGTCTTGTAGCAATAGACCCTGTCACCGGAGAATCGGCCATAGTCTCCACTTTCACCGACAATGCCGAAGCTATCGGACTCTATATACCCTTCCAGGCGCCTGACAAAGCACCTGCGACACCCGAACTCACCGTATCATGTGAAGAAGGCTCTATGACTGTGAATTTCACCGTCAAAATGCCTTCGACCCTCTATGACGGGACTGATGCGGCCGGACAGGAAATGGGTTATAAAATCTATGCCGGAAGCAGCGTCGTATCAAGCGGTACAAGCACCGCGGGCGCCACTGTCACAACGTCGAAAGAACTTACAGTCAGCGGCAACACTACTTTCACTGCCGTTGCCACGAACGAAGCCGGCGAGTCTAACCAAAGCAAAGCCGAATGCTACGTAGGCAAAGGCACTCCCTCAGCCACATCCGGGGTAGACATTAAATACGCTGATGGCGTGATAACTCTTACCTGGGAAGCTGTTACCACATCGTCGGACGGCGGATATGTTAATGCAGCCGACATACGCTACGATGTAGTGGACGCAAAGGGGGATGTAGTTGCAAACGATCTGGTGGATACTACATGGACGACCAACGTGACCATACCTGATGAAATCACCGGCTATTCTTACGGCGTAGTGGTGAAATACGGGTCAAAATCGTCTGTCGCCAAAATGTCAGACACCATATACCTCGGCCATTACAATGCTCCGGTCGAGATGGATATGTCAAATAAAGAGATATTCGGGCACAGTTGCATAAGTCCGTGGCAATATAATCATGTTATCCAAAGATCATAGAC